>JAQUYE010000059.1 GCA_028691965.1 Paludibacter sp.
CGATGGTTTAGCAGATAATGTTGAGGAAGTAATCACGGAGCAGTTGGGATTAACCGATTTCGAACTGATAACTTACCGTCCCACTGCAATGGACAATATTCTCGGTTTTCTTACCAGTCCGATTTTTCAGGGTATACTTATTATGCTGATAATCGGAGGCATCTACTTTGAGTTACAGACTCCCGGTATTGGATTTCCGCTTATTGTTTCGGTCGCAGCAGCACTGCTTTACTTTGCACCATTGTATATCGAAGGAATGGCAGCCAATTGGGAGATTATAGTCTTTATAATAGGGTTGGTATTGATTGCACTCGAGATTTTTGTAATTCCCGGCTTTGGTATAGCCGGTATCTCGGGAATAGTATTCGTGGTAGCAGGCCTGACTTTGAGTCTGCTTGAAAATGTAGACTTTAACTTTGATGGTGTTGAAACAGGGGGAGTAGGTAAGGCCTTGATGACAGTAATACTGGGAACCGGTTTTGGTTTTGCAACGGTACTGTACCTTAGTTCGCGAATTGGAGCTAAAGGGATTTTCCGGAATATTGCTCTCAACACTAATCTGGAGAATAGTGAAGGCTACGTGAGTGTAGAGATGAAGTTAAAGGAGCTGGTTGGACAAACCGGAATTGCACATTCCGACCTACGCCCATCGGGTAAGATAAAGATTAACGGCATGCTTTACGATGCTGTTTCCGAATCGACTTTTATCTCAGCCGGAAGTAGCATTATGGTAGTTCGCTTTGAAATGGGACAGCTATACGTTAGTGATGTTTTTTGATTAGTTGTTGAAGTGTTGCCGTGAAATGACGAACCTCTTCCTCTGTGGTATCAAACGAACACATCCATCTTAACTCAAGCGTAGATTCATCCCAAACATAGAAACGGAATTTCTCCTGTAAGGGGACGATGGCGTGTTCAGGGATAATTGCAAAAACTCCGTTTGCATCGGTGGAGCGGGTAATCTGAACACCTTCAATTTTACTAACCTCTTCAGCTAGTAAGCGAGCCATTTTATTGGCATGGGTAGCCATTCTTTTCCAAAGATTATTGCTTAGCAGCGCCTTGAATTGAGCAGCAATGAACCGGTTCTTGGAAAAAAGCTGAGCAGATTGTTTGTGGAAGTAGTCGGCATGTTGTTGTAATTCTTTGTTAAATATCAGCACAGCTTCACCTATCATCATCCCGTTTTTAGTGCCGCCGAAACTCATAATATCTACACCGCAGTCGACCGTAGCTTCTTTCAGACTAACATCCAGTGCCGCTACTGCGTTAGAAATGCGGGCGCCATCAAGATGAACGAACATATCGTTTGCATGAGCAAAATCACAGAGTATTTTCAATTCCTCCAGCGAGTAAACAGTTCCCAGTTCGGTACTCTGGCTAATTGAAATTACCCTGGGTTGGTTGTGATGAACATTCCCTTTGGCAGATAGATAGGGTTTTATAAGTCCTGGATTTAATTTTCCATCTTCGGTAGCTATCGGTACTAAAGTGCATCCTATAGCCTGAACGGGAGCTCCGCATTCATCCACGTGAATGTGTGCGTATTGAGTACATATAACCGACTGAAAAGGAAGGGTGGCACACTTAAGTGCTACCACATTTGCACCTGTACCATTAAAGGTATATAGTACCTTTACCGGTCCGAAGTGTTTCTCGAAAAGTGAGTTTGTTTCAGTGGTTAATGTATCGTCGCCGTAGGAAATGGCGTGAGAAGAATTTGCGTTATGTATAGCATCAAGTATTTCAGGATGAATACCTGAATAATTGTCGCTTGCGAAAGCTTTCATGCAGTGTTTTTAAAATTTGAATTTAGTAAAGAAGCCCTTTTTTGACTCTGTTGCAGGCTCTTCCTGAGATTGGGTGTTTGTTTTAGTGGTATCATCAGCATCAAAGCGCTGGGGAGCTTCTCCTTGTTCGCGTTTGATAAATCCAATCACATCCTCTAATCCTTCAACAAACTTGTTAAAATCCTCTTTGTACAGAAATATCTTGTGCTTTTCGTAGGTTACCTGCAGGTCTTGATCAACGCCGTTAACTTTCTTCTTACTTTCAGTGATTGCTAAAAATAAATCGTCGTTTCTACTCTTTTTTACATCGAGGTAATAGATTCTTTTCCCTGCTTTAATGGACTTTGAATAGATGATCTCGTTGTCTTTTTTATCATAATCCATTTTTCTTTTCTCTGATTCCATTTCGAGTTTTTTCTATAATACTGATTTCAAGAACTTTAACATTATGTGCGGACTTATATCGAAGAAGAGGTCAAATTTCTGTATTTTTTTTGAAATTTACAAACATTAAGCTGTTTTTTCTTCAAAATAGATTATCTTTGCCCGAAATTTGAAAACGTTCACATTATTTTATGATCAATCGTGTTTTGCTACGAATCAAGATTATTCAAATCTTGTATTCCTATTACAAAAGTGGTGACAAAACTGCTTTAATGGTGGAGAAAGAGTTGTTTTACAGTATTGAAAAAACGTACGATCTTTACTATCATCTTCTAAACCTGGCCATAGCTATTACCGACTATGCAGTTCAAAAAACCGAAGCACGAAAAAACAAACTCCGTCCGACTGCTGAAGATTTGAATCCCAACACCAGATTTACGGATAATTTATTTCTCAATCAACTTCGCAACAACTCTCAGTTAAACGCATATCTTCTGGAAAGGAAGCTTAGCTGGGTGAATTATCCACAGGTAATTAAAGAATTGCATGAAGAAATTATGAATAGTGAGTTGTATGGTGAATACATTGCATCTCCTGCCGGTAATTATGAACTGGATAAAGAGTTTTGGAGAAAGATCTTCAAAAAAGTGATACTTACCAGCGAAACGCTCGATGAATCAATTGAGGAACAAAGTATTTACTGGACCGATGATGTCGAGATTGTAACCAGCTTTATTATCAAAACTATCAAACGTTTTGATCAGAATGCAAAGAATGATCAAGCTCTTCTTCCTATGTTTAAAGATGAAGAAGATGCCGATTTTGCCCGAAAATTACTGAAAGGTGTATTGAAAAACGGAGACAGCTACCGTGAGATGATTGACCAGAATACCCGCAACTGGGAACTGGAAAGAATTGCGTTTATGGATACGCTTATTATGGAAGTTGCCATGTCGGAATTAATGGATTTCCCAACTATTCCGGTAAATGTTACTTTAAACGAATATATTGAGATTGCTAAAAATTATAGTACTGACAAGAGTGGTACGTTTATTAATGGAGTTCTTGATAATATTGTTAGTCAATTGAAAGAACAAAACAAATTAATGAAGGTAGTGATGTTTTCTAAATAATCTCTATATTTGCAAACAGAAATAATTAAACAAGAAAAAAATGAACGAAATGAATCTATTTTTGCTTCAGGCAGCAGCTCCGGCACCACAGGGCGGTGGCCTCTCAGGTATACTGATGATGGTGCTTATTTTTGTAGTTTTCTACTTCTTTATGATTCGTCCGCAACAAAAACGTCAGAAAGAAATAAAGAAACAACGTGAAAGCATGCAGGTAGGCGATAAGGTAATTACTTCCGGAGGTATCTATGGTAAAATCCGTGAACTAAAGGACGATAATACTGCAATTGTTGAAATCGCCGAGAATGTTCGTATTAAAGTCGACAAAACCTCGATTTTCTTATCAGTACAGGACGCTCAACAGGGACAGACAAAATAATCAGTCACTTGAATGCCTGAAAACAGTGTTAAAAGGTATCTGACGTATAATCTCTTAAAGCTTAAATCATTCTTTTTATCAAAAGATGTTTTGAGCTTTTTGGTGTTTTTGTTTCTTTCAGCTGCTTTCTGGTTTCTCAATGCGCTGAATCAGGAGCGTGAACTGACGCTTACCTTGCCGATTGTCTATAAAGGAGTACCAAAGGATATACATTTCGAAGATCAGCTTCCGGATGAAGTGCAGATAAATCTTACTGATCAGGGCATTCATCTCTGGTCGTATGTTATTAATCGTCCTCGTAATGTAGAATTAGTGGTCGACCAGGTTTTTCAGGAGAGAGGTATTGTTTCTATTCCGGGATCAACCATACAGGCAGCAGTGGGCCGGCTTGTATTGCCGTCGACACTTATACAGATTATAAAACCTGAAAATATTGCGGTTCACTACCATCGGCTACACTCCAAAAAAGTTCCTGTTCGTTTGCAGGCAGATATTGTGCCAGCCGAACAGTACATGTTGAATAATGCAATTCAATTGCTGCCCGATAGTGTGGTAATCTATGGTTCAAAATCGCTTGTATCCAAAACAAAACATGCTCTGACGAAACAGTTGCTTGTTGAAGGATTGAAGGATACCCTGTTTTCGGAAGTAGGATTAATTAAAAACGATTCACTTCAGTATTCGAGCTCTTACATTAAGGTGCGCAGTAGTGCTGAGATGTTTACTGAAAAGTCAGTTAACCTGCCTGTTCAGATCATCAATCAACCTGACCATCTTTCAGTCCGTTCGTTTCCTGCCGAAGTGAAGGTGACTTTTAATATTACTATAAGTCAATTCAAACACTTTACGTCAACCGACATTCAGGTACTGATTGATTATTTGGAAATTAAAAATCACTCTGCTGACAAACATAGGTTACAGTTGGCAGTTCATCAACCCTACATCTCAAATGTAAGGATAAGTCCGGAAGAAGTTGAGTTTTTACTAGAAGAAAAATGATGGAAAGCATTCAGATGGTTGACTTAAAGAGTCAGTACCAAAAAATTAAATCAGAAGTAGATACTGGTATTCGGGATGTAATTGATTCGACAGCCTTTATAAAAGGTGGGAAGGTAGCTGAATTTCAATCACATCTTGAAGAGTATCTGCAGGTGAAACACGTAATTCCGGTCGGTAATGGGACTGATGCTCTGCAGATAGCCCTTATGTCGTTGGGTTTGCAGCCGGGTGATGAAGTGATTGCACCTACCTTTACGTTCATAGCAACGGCTGAAGTAATTGCATTGCTACAGTTGACTCCGGTGTTGATTGATGTGGATCCTGATACCTATACACTTACAGCTGATTTAGTAAGCAAGGCGATTACACCTAAAACAAAAGCGATTATCCCGGTTCATTTGTTTGGCCAGAATGCCCCCATGGAAGAAATTCTTCAGCTTGCCGCCCAACATAATATTTATGTTATTGAGGATGCCTGTCAGTCAATAGGTGCACGTTACCGGTTTGCCAATGGAGAACGTGTGCAATCGGGTTGTATGGGCCACATTGGATGTACTTCCTTTTTCCCCTCCAAAAATTTAGGTTGTTACGGTGATGGCGGTGCGTTATTCACCAACGACGATACTCTTGCAAAACGTATACGTTCCATAGCAAATCATGGAATGGAAACTCGTTATTATCACGACCATATTGGTGTTAATTCACGCTTAGATAGTATTCAGGCAGCTGTGCTGGATGTTAAACTAACTCATCTTGATAGCTATATTAATGCACGTCAGCATGCCGCAGCATTCTATGACGAGGCATTTAGTAATCATCCGAAACTTCAGGTCCCTCAACGAACTTCCTACTCGGAACATGTGTTTCATCAGTATACCCTTCGGTTGAAAGGAGTTGATCGCACTGCTCTTCAAAGCTACCTCAGTGAACAGGGTGTGCCTTCCATGATCTACTATCCGGTTAACGTGCATCAACAAAAGGCTTATCGGAGTAATCGATACAGGGATGGAGATTTTCCTGTTGCTGAAGAGCTTTCGCAGACTGTACTTTCACTTCCTATGCACACAGAATTGGCTGTAGAACAACTTACACATATTACTAATTCAGTATTATCCTTTTTATAATGGACTACTTTATTCACCATACTGCAATAGTTGATCCGGGATGTGACATTGGCAACGGAACAAAAGTCTGGCATTTTAGTCATATTATGACCGGCTGTAAAATAGGTGAATCCTGTAATATAGGTCAGAATGTGGTCATTTCACCGGGTGTCGTATTAGGTAGAAATGTGAAGGTGCAAAACAATGTATCGGTATATACAGGCGTTATCTGTGAGGATGATGTATTCCTTGGACCCTCGGCTGTTTTTACTAATGTTATAAACCCGAGAAGTCATGTGATTCGCCGCGATCAATATGCGCCGACCTTGATACGTAAGGGCGCCAGTATTGGTGCAAATGCTACTGTTATTTGTGGTAACGAAATAGGATCCTATGCCCTGGTGGGTGCAGGATCGGTGGTTACCAAACCGGTTAAGCCCTATGCCTTAGTGGTCGGAAATCCGGCACGTCAGATGGGATGGGTAAGTGAGTATGGTCATAGCCTGGATTTCGACTTCGAAGGAAATGCAGTTTGTCCGGAGACAGGCCAGCGTTACCATTTTGATAATGATAGTGTAACACGTATAAGTTAGTACAAGATGATAAAATTTGCAGTGATTGGACAGGGGCATATCGGTAAACGGCATGCAGAGATGATTCGACGTAATCCCGATGCAGAGCTGGTAGCTGTGTGCGATATCTTGCCCAAAGAAAAGTTAGGGCTAAAGGAATTAAGCGAACGGTTTTATTCTTCTATCGACGAATTGCTTAGTCAGGAGCCGGAGGTGGATGTAGTTAATATATGCACGCCAAATGGTTCGCATGCTGAATTTGCAATAAAAGCGCTACAGGCACGTAAACATGTAGTACTCGAAAAACCGATTGCGTTGACTAAGACGGATGCAGAACAGGTTCTGTTTAAATCACTGGAGATGTCGAAGCATGTATTTGCAGTTATGCAAAATCGTTATTCTCCTCCTTCGGTATGGTTAAAGGATTTAACAGAGAATAAAGTACTCGGTGATATTTATATGGTGAAGCTGGATTGCTACTGGAACAGGGATGAGCGCTATTATACCGGTGAAAACTGGCACGGTGACGGGAAACTGGATGGTGGCACCCTGTTTACTCAATTCTCTCACTTTATTGATATTATGTATTGGCTTTTCGGAGATATTAAAAATATAACCGGAAACTTTGCCGATTTTAATCATGCCGGGCTGACTGATTTTGAAGATAGTGGTGTGGTAACGTTTAACTTTGTAAACGGAGGTATGGGATGCCTGAATTATTCAACTTCGGTGTGGGACACCAACCTTGAAAGTTCCATTACAATAATTGGATCAAACGGAACAGTAAAAGTTGCAGGCCAGTACATGAACGATGTGGTTTACTGTCACGTTAAAGAGTATACGATGCCTGAGTTAGCTCCCTCTAATCCGCCGAACGACTATGGTGCCTACAAAGGTTCAGCTCAGAATCACCATTACGTAATTCAAAACGTAATAGATAAACTGAAAGAAAGTGGCAGTATTCATACGAACATTCTCGAGGGACTTAAAGTGGTCGACATTATTGAAAGAATATATGAAGTGCGTGATCAGCGCTGGAAAAAAAATAAATAAGATTAGTTGATATGTGGCAGAGAATTCAAACTTTCTACTTATTCACGGTGACTGTTTTATCCGTGATGTTGTTCTTCTTTCCTGTTGCCGGATTACAACGGCCTGATGATAGTACTATCTACGAATTAAGTAGTAAGGGCATTACTGCTGTTACTGCTGAAGGTAGTTCGTTGTTGAGTGATGCATGGGTATTAACTGCAATTACGGTTCTGATTCCCTTGTTGTCGTTAATTACCATTTTCCTCTTTAAAAAAAGAGTGTTGCAGATTCGGCTGATAGTAATTACCCTGGTCTTGCTGGCCGGCTTCTATGGTCTGATGTTTATTTATCTCTGGCAATTTGGGAAAGTGCTCGAAGCATCGATGTATGTGGAAATGATAGCATCATTTCCGTTGATTTGCATTATTTTGGATATACTTGCCATACGTGCCATCGGACGGGATGAAGCGCTGGTAAGATCACTTAATCGAATTCGATGAAACTATTGTTTTTTCTTTTCGTGCTTATAAATCAGTTTATTATAATAACTTCACAGGATAATGGTATGAAGTTCAATCCCCTCACGCTTGAAGAACAAAAGGTTATTTTGAACAAGGGAACTGAATATCCCTTTACCGGCAAATGGCTGACTAATAAGGAGTCGGGTACCTATGTTTGTCGCCAATGTAATCAAGCTTTGTATCGTTCGGAAGATAAGTTTGATGCACATTGCGGATGGCCATCCTTTGATGATGAACTACCCGGTGCTGTAAAAAGAGTTCCCGATGCCGATGGTATGAGAACAGAGATTGTGTGTTCGAATTGTAATGGGCACCTTGGACATGTATTCGAAGGGGAGGGTTATACAGAAAAAAATATCCGTCATTGTGTAAATTCAATTTCTATGGATTTTATCCCTGCTATGGAAAAAGCTTATTTTGCATCCGGTTGCTTTTGGGGCACCGAGTATCATTTTATGAAGGTTAAAGGAGTTAAATCCACTACTGTGGGTTACATGGGTGGTACAACTTTTTCTCCAGGTTATAAGGAAGTATGCACAGGTACTACCGGACATGTTGAGACTGTTGAAGTGGAGTATGATCCTTCAGAAACCTCGTTCGAGGAATTGCTTAAATTGTATTACGAAACGCATGATTTCGAACAGGTAGGAGGGCAGGGACCTGATATTGGAGAACAGTATCAGTCGGTAGTATTTTATTTAAACGATTCCCAAAAGGAAACAGTTGAGAAGTACAAACAGCTGCTCAACGACCGGGGTTATAAAGTTGCTACTCAACTTCGCCCGGCACCTGAGTTCTGGGAAGCAGAAGATTACCACCAGGAATATTACAACAAAAAGAACGGTACTCCTTACTGTCATATCTACCGTAAAATCTTTTAATAATGACGCTACAACAACTGGAGTATATTATAGCACTGGATAAAACCCGGCATTTTGTGAGGGCGGCAGAAATGTGTGGAGTTACTCAGCCAACACTTAGTGCCATGGTTCAGAAGCTGGAAGATGAATTGGATTGTAAAATCTTTGATCGATCGGCGCATCCACTGGTACCCACTGAAGTAGGGTCCCAAATATTGAATCAGGCACAGGTTATTCTTTTTCATGTCAATCAACTGAAGGAAAATTTGCGTATGCAAAAGGGAACTGTGAACGGAACCCTTAACCTGGCAATGATACCTACTGTTGCTCCCTACCTTTTACCCGGTTTTATCGCCATCATGCGCGATAGCTATCCGGGTATCCATTTAAAGGTTACCGAAATGAGGACAGAAACGATAGTTGAAAAACTGCGCACTGCCGAAATCGATATGGCAATACTCTCAACACCACTTGATGACCCTAAGATTCTGGAGATTCCATTGTACTACGAAAAGTTTGTGGCCTATATTTCTCCCGATCATCCTTTGTATAACGAACCTGTAATTTCCAGTAAGGAAATGCCAACGGAGAAGTTATGGGTGTTGGAAGAAGGTCACTGTCTGAGAAGTCAGGTGTTTAACTTCTGTAATCAAATAGTGCATCATTCATCTGTCTACGAAGCCGGAAGTATTGATACCCTGGTAAAAATAGTCGATCACAATGGAGGTTATACAGTGATTCCGGAACTTCATATTGATTTTCTAACAAGCGAGCAAACGAAAAATATAAGGAACCTGACCAAGCCCGAAGCTATCCGTGAGATTGCCCTGGTTATTCGTCACGATTATGTGAAAGAAGGACTTGTTAATGCCGTTGCAGATAGTATAAAGAAAATAATTCCTCAGCATATGCTGGATGCCCGTTTGAAAAAATTTGCAATTAAGCTTTGAACCTATCCGATTTTCAATATTTATATCACAATCACCCACAAGTCAATGCACTTCATGAAAGTCTGACTTCAGGTGCTACTTCTCTCCAGCTTACAGGATTGAACGGGTCGGCATTGTCGGTTATCCTTTCAGCGTTATTTACCAAGGGCGATTTTACCAACTCAGTGTTATTAGTACTCGACGATGCCGATGCTGCAGCATATGCATTTAACGACCTCAAGAGTTTACTTTCGCCTGAACAGGTTTACTATTTTCCTTCCTCCTACAAAAAGGCAATTAAACTTAGTCAACTGGATGCTTCCAACGAGATTTTACGTACAGAGGTTCTTAACCGTATAGCCAATCATTCAGCTCCTCTGGTTGTTGTTACTTATCCGGAGGCTATTGTACAGAAGGTTGTTTCGGCTTACGGCATGAAAACACGTATGCTGAAACTTAAAACCGGAGAGAGTATCTCGATTGATTTTTTATCAGAGATGCTCATTGAGTATGGTTTTCAACGTGCGGATTTTGTATATGAACCAGGGCAGTTTTCGATCCGTGGTGGAATAGTCGACATTTTCTCGTATGCCTACGAATTACCTTATCGATGTGATTTTTTTGGTGATGAACTGGAAAGCATTCGTATTTTTGATATAGAATCACAACTATCAAAAGAGAAAGTTGACACCGTTGAAATAATTCCGGATCTTCATAAAGTAAAGGAATTGAAAAAGGAATCCTTTTTCAGCTTTATTGAAAAGGATACCGTGTTGGTGTTTAATGATGTCCGCTTTGTGAAGGATAAACTGAATCAGTTGTACAACGAAGCATTAATAAAAGTAAACACCAATGATCAGGTAGTTGAAAATCTGAACGCTACGCATCTTACCGGTGACGAGTTTGTTGAACTTATCCATCCTTTTACAAAGATTGAGATGGGTGAAAAGAATTACTTTAAACCTCAGAATTGTATAGAGTTCCTTTTTTCTCCTCAGCCAATTTTTCACAAGAACTTTGATTTGGTGGCCGAAAACCTTAAAAAAGGAATGTTGGAAGGATATAAGCTGTTCATAATGAGTGATAGTGTTAAGCAGACCGACAGAATCAGTGCTATTTTTCAGGATCGTGGAGATATGGTTGTGTTTACGGCTGTTAAAGGCACCATTCACGAGGGCTTCATCGATCATGATTTAAAATGCTATTGTTATTCGGATCATCAGATTTTTGATCGGTTTCATAAGTTTTCGTTAAGAACAGATAAGACAAGACTCGGCAAAGTTGTTATGACCTTGAAAGAGTTGAATCAGTTCCAGATTGGTGACTATATGGTACATGTTGATCATGGTATCGGGACCTTTGGGGGACTGGTAAAAACGAATGTCAACGGTACTATGCAGGAAATGGTGAAGCTGATTTACCGCGACGACGACATCATATTTGTAAGTATCCATTCCTTGCATCGTATTTCTAAATACAAGGGGAAAGAAGGTGAACCTCCCAAAATTAACAAACTGGGAACCGGAGCCTGGGAGCGTCTTAAGGAACGTACTAAAACAAAGGTTAAGGATATTGCCCGTGAGCTTATAAAGCTATATGCAAAACGGAAAGCAGAACAGGGTTTTCAATATACACGTGATAGTTATCTTCAACAGGAACTCGAAGCTTCATTTATTTACGAAGATACACCCGACCAGGTTAAAACAACTGCCGACGTTAAAAAAGACATGGAGTCGGCAATGCCAATGGATCGTCTGGTTTGTGGTGATGTGGGTTTTGGTAAAACTGAAATTGCTGTTCGTGCTGCGTTTAAAGCTGCTACCGATGGGAAGCAGGTTGCAATATTGGTACCTACTACCGTGTTGGCTTTACAGCACTATAACACATTTAAAAGCAGGCTTTCCGACTTCCCGGTGACTATAGAATACCTTAGCCGGGCACGTAGTACACTTCAAACGAAAGAAGTTTTAAAGCGTCTGGAAAACGGAGAAATTGATATTATAATAGGTACCCACAAATTAGTTGGTAAGTCGGTAAAGTTTAAAGATATAGGATTATTGATTATTGACGAAGAACAACGCTTTGGTGTTTCGGTAAAGGAAAAACTCAAAGAGCTTAAAGTCAATATCGATACACTTACTATGACTGCAACTCCTATTCCGCGTACCCTCCAGTTCTCGTTGATGGGAGCCAGGGATTTATCCATTATAAATACTCCTCCTCCGAATAGATTTCCTGTGCAAACAGAGATTCACTCCTTCGATGAAGATGTAATCCGTGAAGCTATACAACTGGAATTGAATCGAAACGGACAAGTGTTCTTTATTAATAACCGGATTCAGAATATTTATAATATTGAGGCAATGCTAAAGCGTTTGCTACCCGGTATCCGTGTAGCAGTGGGGCATGGGCAAATGGCACCTCAGCAATTGGAGGAAGTAATTGTTGACTTTATTGAATACGAGTACGATGTGTTGGTGGCTACCACCATCATTGAATCAGGGATTGATATTCCTAATGTAAACACAATTATAATAAATTCAGCCCATAAATTTGGTCTGAGTGATTTACATCAGTTACGTGGCAGAGTAGGGCGAAGTAATCGTAAAGCTTATTGCTACCTGTTAGCTCCTGAAATGAGTCTGTTAACTCCCGATGCCCGTCGTCGCTTAACAGCTTTAGAGACCTTTGCTGAACTGGGTAGTGGTTTTAATATTGCTATGCAGGATTTGGATATAAGAGGAGCTGGAAATATGTTGGGTGCAGAGCAAAGTGGTTTTATTGCTGATTTGGGGTACGAGACTTACCAAAAAATTCTTAACGAAGCAGTACATGAGCTGAAAGATGAAGAATTCAGTGAACTATATGCTGAAGAAATTCAACGTGAAAACTCAACTACCAATTATGTAACCGATTGTCAGATTGACACCGATATGGAGCTAATGTTCGGATCGGATTATATAGAGAATGTTTCAGAAAGGATAAGCTTGTACCGCGAATTAGATTCGTTGGATAATGAAGAACAACTTGAAGCTTTCAGTCAACAATTGGTGGATCGTTTTGGACAAATGCCTGATCAGAGTGCTCTTTTATTAACAGTAGTACGCTTACGATGGTTGGCTATTAAGTTTGGTGTGGAAAAGCTCGTCCTCAAGAACGGCAGAATGATAGCATTTCTGGTGGCTAACCCGATGTCGATGTACTATCAGTCGGAGCCATTTGGTAAAATTCTTCATTATATGGCTACTCATCCCCGTAAATGTCAGCTTCGGGAACAAAACCAACGAAGATCTGTTTTATTCGGAGATGTACGTACAATTGAGCAAGCGTATGAAATTTTTAAAGAAATAAACAAGTAAGAACTATTAGAAGTTCGTGATTTAGTACCAGAAAAAAAATATCAATTGATAAACGATGAAAACAAAACTGATTTTACTTATGACGCTAGTTGCATCGGCCATGATGGCCAATCCTTTGCTTTCCAGGTATAAAACCCCTTTTGAGACCATTCCTTTTAATGAAATTAAGAATGAACACTTTATGCCTGCCTTCAAACAGGCTATGGAGGAGCATACTTCCGAAATTTCTAAAATTGTAAATAACAAGAAAGAACCAACTTTCGAGAATACGATTGTTGCTCTCGAAAAGGCCGGAGGGTTGCTGAATCGGGTGGGGTCTCCTTTTTACAATCTGATGAGTGCAGAGACTTCGGACGAGTTGCAGGCTATTGCTGAACAACTTTCTCCGCTCATGACTGAACATTCCAACAGCATTCGTTTGAATGAAAAACTGTTTGCCCGTATAAAGGCTGTTTATGAACAGAAGGATAAGCTTAAGTTGAACGCGGAAGAAAAAATGTTGTTGCAAAATACCTACGATGGGTTTGCTAACAACGGCGCCAATCTTTCAGAAAGTGACAAAGATATTTACCGAGAACTGTCGAAAGAACTCAGCATGCTTACCCTGCAATTTGGTCAGAATGTACTCAAAGAGACAAATAATTGGTCGATGCTTATTCACGACAAGGATCTTCTTGCAGGTTTGCCTCAGGATGTTCTGGATATGCTCGAAGAAAATGCTAATCGAGCCGGTAAAAAAGGATGGTTGCTTAATCTGAAGGCTACCACTTATATTCCGTTTATGAAGTATGCCGAGAACCGTGATTTACGTCGCGAGCTTTACATGGCCTATACCACCCGTTCGATGAAGGGAGGTGAGTACGACAACCGCGGGATTATTGCAAGTATTGTAAATACCCGTTTGAAGATTGCGAATCTGTTGGGATACAAATCATACGCCGATCAGGTGCTTGTGCGCCGAATGGCCGAGAACAAGGAAAACGTTTACAAGTTATTGAACGATTTACTTTTAGCATATCGACCAGTAGCTGAGAAGGAATACGAGGCAGTTCAGAACTATGCTAATTCAAAAGGTGCTTATTTCAAAGTACAATCCTGGGACTGGTCTTTCTATGCTGACAAACTAAAAGATGAAAAGTATGCTATAAACGATGAGTTACTAAAACCCTATTTTGAACTGGAAAGAGTGAAAAAAGGTGTTTTTGGATTAGCTACCCGTTTGTTCGGTTTGAGATTTGAAAAAAACAATAAGATTCAGAAATACCATCCTGAGGTTGATGTGTATGAAGTGAAAGATAAGGATGGAAAGTTCTTGTCGGTACTTTACACTGACTTTCATCCACGTGATGGCAAGCGTCCCGGAGCATGGATGAGTGAGTTCAAAGGGCAATGGATGGAAAAAAGTAAGGATAGTCGCCCGCACATTACCATAGTAATGAATTTCACACGTCCTACTGAATCTAAGCCTGCATTACTTACCTACGATGAAGTAACCACTTTTCTACACGAGTTTGGTCATGCACTTCATGGTATGCTTACACAATGTACCTTTGAATCATTGTCGGGTACCAACGTGTACCGCGATTTTGTAGAGCTTCCCTCACAAATTATGGAGAACTGGGCTTCAGAAAAGGCTTTCCTGGACGAGTTTGCAGTACATTATGAAACGGGAGCTCCGATTCCAGCTGAACTTATTCAAAAGATTAAGGATTCCGAAAACTTTAATACCGGTAACTTTAGCCTTCGTCAGTTAAGTTTTGGCTTGCTGGATATGGCATGGCATACCCTGGAAGCTCCGTTTACAGGAGATGTGATGCAGATGGAATACCAGGCCATGGAACCAGCCCGTATACTTCCTTTGGTAAGTGACGCCGGAATGAGTCCGACTTTCAGTCATATCTTTTCGGGTGGCTATGCTGCCGGTTACTACAGTTACAAATGGGCTGAAGTGCTCGATGCAGATGCTTTTTCAGTATTTGCAGAAAAAGGGATATATGATGCGGCAACAGCTGCTTCGTTCTACGAGAATATCCTGAAAAGAGGTGGAACTGAACACCCTATGGTCTTGTATAAGAGGTTCCGTGGACAAGAACCAAGCATTAAGGCTTTACTAAAGCGAAATGGAATCCAATAATTAATAAATTCTTACTATACATTGTTTCAATCCACAGGCAACAGGTGATTCTGTTGTTTGCGGATTGAACATATTTAGCTACCTTTGTGTGCTAAAAATCCAGTTCATGTCTTTTATTAAAAAGATCGACGCTTATATACTGAAACGCTTCCTGGGAACGTTTATCATGACTTTTTTGATAGTGCTTTTCATATTGCTGATGCAATTTTTATGGAAGTACTTCTCAGATATGGTGGGTAAAGGTATAGGATGGGATGTGCTCGCAGAATTTTTTGTTTATGCGATAACGACGCTGGTTCCACTCGCTTTACCCTTGGCAATCTTGTTGGCATCTCTGATGACATTTGGAAACCTGGGTGAGAATTTCGAACTCACTGCCATGAAGTCGGCCGGTATTTCATTGTTCAGAATTATCCGGCCACTAATTATTTTTATAGCAGTTGTAGTGTTAGCTGCGTTCTTCTTTTCCAATAATGTACTTCCGGTTACCCAGAAAAACCTTTATACGCTGCTATTCTCTATTAAGCACAAATCACCTGAACTTGATATCCCTGTAGGGGAATTCTATTCTGGTATCAACGGAGTAAACCTTTATGTGCGTTCAAAAGATGGACGGGTGCTTAAGGATTTGATGATATATGACTTCTCCGGTGGTTTTAATAATGCAGCCGTTATGGTGGCCGACACCGGTTATATTGAATTGACCGCCGATAAGAAATACCTTTTACTTACCTTGATTCAGGGTGAAAACTTCGAGAATTTTAAAAAACAACGTATTAGCTACTCTAACAATATACCGTATAGAAGGGAAACATTTGGCTATAAGGAATTACTTTACGAATTCGACTCAGATTTCAACCGTTACGATGAATCTTTAATGGATGATCAGCACGTAAGTAAAGATATTGCTGCTTTACAACAGTCGATTGATTCTGTACAGCAGTTGATAGAGGTAAGAAGTATGGAACAGGTCCGTGAAATGCTCCGTACTAAATACCTTGGTAGGGACTATAAGGTGGACAGAGATCTGACGGTGGGAGAAGAGGTAAATATTTCAATTTACAATTCAGACTCATTGTTTCTGTCGTTGGATAAATCATCAATGGAGCAGGCTGTGAATAACGCTACTCAGAAAGCTCAGGCAATGCGAGATCATATTCAGTATAACAAAATGCTGTTGGGCGAGCCTCAAATGTACATGAACCGACATAAAAGTGAGTGGCATCGTAAGTTTGCACTTTCTTTTGCTTGCCTGATTTTCTTTTTTATAGGTGCTCCTCTTGGTGCAATTATCAGGAAAGGTGGACTTGGATTTCCTATGGTTGTTTCGGTAATCATGTTTGTTATCTATTATATTATCGACCTTACCGGGTTTAAGATGGCTCGTGAAGGCATCTGGGAGGCATACCAGGGTATGTGGTTAAGTACCTCGGTATTATTTCCGCTTGGAGTATTTCTTACTTACAAGGCTGCGGTTGATGCAAGCTTATTTAACCGCGAATTATACATACGTTTTTATAAACAAACTAAGAATAGAATATATAAATTGATACGTTTAACTCCTTCGTCAGAAGAAGAATATAATACATAACTAGTATGGAAAGAGTATTAAATACAATTGAAGAGGCAATCTCTGATATTAAGCTGGGTAAGGTAGTCATTGTTGTTGATGATGAAGACCGCGAGAATGAGGGCGATTTTATTTGTGCAGCAGAGAAAATTACTACTGAAACAGTAAATTTCATGATCACACATGGAAGGGGAGTCTTATGTGCACCTCTTACTGAGGAACGATGTGATGAGCTTGATCTGAATATGCAGGTTAACAATAATACTTCAATTCATTCGACTCCATTTACAGTGAGTATCGACAAGTTAGAAGGTTGTTCAACCGGTGTATCTGCTCAGGA
>JAQUYE010000156.1 GCA_028691965.1 Paludibacter sp.
GGTATCCGAACCAAATACATAATTGGTGAAACTACCCGACCATACGTACCCAACGATGATACCACTTACCCATTTCTCACCACCCTGATTCGCTACAGCACCGGCAACGGTGAAGGGTTCCGCTTCAGTTCCCTGGCCCCAGTGGCGTTCTACAACAACAGCTTCACCTTTCTGTACCAGGAAATTCTTCAGTTCCCATGAGCCGGCTTTGGCTGTAGTGGAGATGTACCTGAAGCCAATGCGAATTGTCTTACCGGCATAGGCAGTCAGACTAATTTCTCCCGAAGTACCAAAGGTCCATGATCCCGGATCTGAGAAAGGTTCGGTAATCAGCTGGGTCCATTCTGCATCGGCAGGACTCAAATCGTCTACGTAGTTTTCCGAAACCCATACGGTAGCTTCCGTAGCAGTATTTGCAAAGTAACGGGTTACATGATCGAAGCTTAACTTTGCAGCTTCAACTTCTGACAAATCCAGTTCCGGAGAGATCAGCCATGCTTCGTTAGCTTTGTTAGTACTTTCAACATAGCCCGAAACATAGGCGTAACCGTTGGAGTCGAAATGCCATTGCTCATCTCCGACTACATTCACAGCCGTAAAATCGCCGAGACTTTCGGTTAGCGGTTCAGAGAGGATCACATCATCACCTTCGATAACAATATCGTGTGATTCGTACAGGTTGGAGCAGGAAGCGAACAATCCGCCAAGCAACAGTACGACAAAGGTCTTAATTGGATGAATATTCATAGGTCTTTTATTTTATCGATTGATGATACGCTTCGAAGCCCTTTCCCAGATCGTCGAGGGTACGAATTGTTAATTGATGATAGATGCTGGTAGAGTACAGCGATTCATCACGGTCGTTGTACCAACCTATCAAGGCTGTAATATGTCCGCGGTGCTCAGAAGTTGGCAATGGTTTAGTTGCAAACTTAGCATATTCGCTGGTCGATACAAACACCGAACCGGTTCCATCCTGAATCTCCCGCGACTGAGGATAACCTACTCCGTTGGTCGACGGAGCAAAGATTAACTCTGCATCGGTGAGGCGAACGGGACGTTTCTGCGAACTGGAACCGTTCCCTGTAAAGAAAGCATTCTTGATAACCACGAGTTTATTAACCATTTCTCCGCGACTGGCACGAATTTGGGCAATAGTCATCGTATCAGGACGAATTTCGTGAGGAGCAGGTAATCCATAGGCTTTAATCTGCTTGCGGGCAATAAGTCGTGGCATACGACCCGGCTCAACGCGGTTCCGTTCAAGGTTAACGTAATACACACCCAGTTGCGTTGATTGTGCATAATTACCTATATATAAGTCGTTGCACACAATAGCAACCCGTTGGCCAAGAGGAAACATCGATGAAAGTCCGCTCACATCGACCGATAACTTAATGGCCTGTCCACCTTCCATTTCTTCCTGAATGGTGATATACTTATATACATTTCCTTCGGTATCCGTACTGGTTACAATACCATTAATAATTACCGGTGATGTTGATTCAACCTTAGTTGCAAAAAACAAACTATCCGATTTATTCCCCATAAACTCTTTCTTCAGGCGGGCAATCGAATAGGTAGAATCTATCTTCTCACCGACAAGACCGGTAACATCCATAGCCTCGAATTCAACCTGGTTGCACGATACCAGCGCTGTGAGCAGTAAAAGAGGCAACATTTTCTTTATCATAAGATCTAATTTTTTAATTATTAAAACCTGTAACCCACATTCAGGAATAAATTGAATCCCCATGCATAGTAATACTTATTCGGGAAACGGTGCAGCGAATTAGCATCAATGGCACCGTCGACAAGTGGTAAACGGGCTTGCTGGAATCCTCCGGTAATCATATTCTGATTATTAAGGATATTACTCATACTCAGGTTGAAGTTCAACGAACGACGTTGTGGCAGGTAAATAAGCTTACCAATGGAAGCATCCAGCAGGAATCCGCCTTTCAGACGTTCCTGTGTACCGAGTACATCTTTCATTTCCTGAGTCGTATATTTCATCTGATTATCCTCGGTAAAACGGTTAGGTGCAAAATCGAGGTAGTTCTTATCGAAATAATTCAGGGTAATATCGGCAAACCACATTTTAGGATGGAAATAATCCAGGGTAATATTAGCTGCCAGCTGCGGACCCGAAGCAAGGTGAAGTCCCTTGGTTTTAACGGTTTCGTACACATCAGCAAAAGATCCGTTCTCAGGGCTCTTGATACCTTGTGCATCGTTGGTATAGGTATAGTCCGATAGCGTTCCTGCCATCGATACTGTAAAACTTGAATTCAGTACAACCGATAAACCGGCTTCAACCCCCATATAGCGTTTGTTAGCCTGGGTGAGGGTGTGGTTAATAAACGTACGATAGCTATCGTCTTAGTAACCCAGCATATCCACTGAATTAATAATCTCGGTATGGAAACCGGTAATACGACCGCGAACGACGGTAAAGTTAAAGGAGTATCCGGCATGAAAACGGGTAATATCTTCCGGACGCATCGTGATGGAGGTATCCTTAATACGTTGCGACACATAGGAGTTGGTCGATAAAGGTGCACGGTTTTCGCGCAGGGCATTGGCAGTAACACGATGACGACCATCGAATTTATACACTATACCTCCTTTGAACGAAGGATCGAGCGACCACCATTTTTTACCTTTTCCGTACGAAATGGCACCCACAGCTAATGCGCGACCATTTTCCATATGACCAAAACGGTAGAATTCTGTATAGGTCAGCTTGGCTGCATAATGCACTTCCAGTTTATCAAAGTTCCATTCGTTTTGTACGAAGAAATTTGCATGAGTGAGGTTAATATCGTAGTTATAACCAAAAATATCACCTTCCTTTATAACACGGTTCGGATTGCGGGCATCGTTCTGGATAATATCCGGATTCGCCGGGAAATCACGTTCGGCAAACTGGTCAATATCTATCCACTGATTACCACCCAGCAAGTCCTCCATAGTTTTGAAGTGCATACCTTTCGACTGTTTGAGTTCTACTCCGGCAGTCAGACGAAACTTTTTCGAGATATCGTTGGTAAAGGTGGAGTTAAAGGCCAGCTCGGCAAGGTTGTTATGACGACGCTCAACCATGTACTTTGCATTATCATCAGGATTAGCATCATTGTTCATGGCATTTTCGCGATACAACTCAGCCCAGTCGATCTGACGGACATCCTGATTGGTTTCCCATTCAGCAATCATTTCGTCGCGAACAGCCGTATTCGTATTCCAGAAACTCGGAAGATCACGGTAGTAATCGGGACGGGGATCGGGAGCATTGTAAAAACCAAGTGCCGAATTGCTGTACAGACTATAATGGTAAGCCAGACCGGTACGTAAGCGTTTCTGATCATCGATTTTAAAATCATGAGATAGAATAACCGTTGGGTCGAAGCTCTTTACAATACGCGAATTACGTTTCTTACCATCCTGATAACCCCAATAGGTATTGTAATAGATTGAACCGGCCAGATCGTAAACTTCCTGGGTTGTTCCACTACCCTGTGCACGTTGTGTAGGAGCACCAAAGGTTACCAGACTAATACTGTGT
>JAQUYE010000157.1 GCA_028691965.1 Paludibacter sp.
GTTGGTTCCGCTGGATGGAGGTCGTTTTGCGACATCCGACCTGAACGACCTGTATCGTCGTGTGATTATCCGTAATAACCGTCTGAAACGCCTGATTGAAATCAAAGCGCCGGAAGTTATTCTGCGTAACGAAAAACGTATGTTACAGGAATCAGTTGACTCTTTGTTCGACAATTCACGTAAATCAAGTGCTGTTAAAACAGATGCTAATCGTCCGTTGAAATCGCTCTCTGATTCGTTGAAGGGTAAACAAGGTCGTTTCCGTCAGAACCTTTTAGGTAAACGTGTCGATTATTCGGCCCGTTCGGTAATTGTTGTAGGTCCTGAACTTAAGATGCACGAATGTGGTCTGCCTAAGGATATGGCAGCCGAATTATACAAACCGTTCGTAATTCGTAAGTTGATCGAACGTGGAATTGTGAAAACGGTAAAATCAGCTAAAAAGATTGTAGATCGTAAAGATCCGGTTATCTGGGATATCCTCGAACATGTGATGAAAGGACATCCGGTATTGCTTAACCGTGCGCCGACTCTTCACCGTCTTGGTATTCAGGCTTTCCAGCCAAAGATGATCGAAGGTAAGGCTATTCAGTTGCACCCGCTTTCCTGTACTGCATTTAATGCCGACTTCGACGGTGACCAGATGGCGGTTCACTTACCACTTGGTAATGAAGCTATTCTGGAAGCTCAAATGTTAATGTTGGCTTCTCACAATATTCTTAACCCTGCCAACGGTGCTCCTATTACAGTTCCTTCGCAGGACATGGTACTTGGGTTGTATTATATTACAAAACCCCGTTCACAGGCCAAAGGGGAAGGCTTGATTTTCTATTCTCCGGAAGAAGCAGAAATTGCTTACAACGAAAAGAAAGTAGCTCTCCACGCGCTTATCAAAGTGCGTACCCACGATATCGATGAAGAAGGTGATCCGGTGGAACGCCTTATTGAAACGACAGTAGGACGTATCTTATTTAATAAGTGTGTTCCAACTCAGGTAGGTTATATCAACGAACTTCTTTCCAAGAAATCACTTCGTGATATTATCGGGGTTGTAATTGAGAAATGTGGTGTTGCTCGTACAGCTCAGTTCCTCGACGATATTAAAGATCTGGGTTATTATATGGCATTCAAGGGAGGCTTGTCCTTTAACCTTGGTGACGTAATTATTCCGGCTGAGAAAGAAGAACTGGTTAAGGAAGGTAATGCCGAAGTTGAAGAAATTATGAATCTCTATAATATGGGATTCATTACCAATAACGAACGTTACAACCAGATTATTGATACATGGACGCACATTAACTCCAAGTTGTCAAATATCCTGATGAAACAATTGGCTAGCGATAACCAGGGTTTCAATTCAGTATACATGATGTTGGATTCCGGTGCCCGTGGATCAAAAGAGCAGATTCGTCAGCTCTCAGGTATGCGTGGATTGATGGCAAAACCTCAGAAGTCGGGAGCCGAAGGTGCTCAGATTATTGAAAACCCGATTCTCTCGAACTTTAAGGAAGGCTTGTCGGTACTCGAATACTTTATTTCAACTCACGGTGCCCGTAAGGGTCTTGCGGATACAGCGCTTAAAACTGCCGACGCCGGTTATCTTACCCGTCGTTTGGTGGATGTGTCGCAGGATGTTATTATTAACGAAGACGACTGTGGTACGCTTCGTGGGTTGATAGCAACCGAGATGAAGAATAACGAAGACGTAATTTCCAGCTTGTACGAGCGTATCCTCGGACGCGTTTCGGTACATGACGTATATCATCCGCTTACGGGCGAACTTATCGTTGCATCGGGCAGTCAGATTACCGAATCGCTGGCTCGTAAGATTCAGGATTCGCCAATCGAACGCGTCGAAATTCGTTCGGTGTTGACCTGCGAATCCAAAAAAGGTGTTTGTGCTAAATGTTACGGACGTAACCTTGCCACCGGTAAAATGGTTCATATTGGTGAAGCTGTGGGTGTTATCGCTGCTCAGTCGATCGGTGAGCCGGGTACACAGTTAACACTGCGTACGTTCCACGTCGGGGGTATCGCTTCGAACATCGCTGCTGAATCGAAGATTGCATTGCGCTACGACGGTCGCATGGAATTTGATGAACTACGTACTGTAGAAGCATCAGATGAAAGCGGTAATAACTACGAAGTGGTAGTAAGTCGTTTGGCCGAAATGCGTGTGATTGATCCGAATACAGGTATTGCCCTAACCACACAGAACATTCCTTACGGTTCCAAACTGTTTGTTAAGAACGGAGATAACGGAACAAAAGGTCAGGTTGTCTGTGAGTGGGATCCGTTTAACGCGGTAATTATTTCCGAAACCGACGGACGAATCGAATTTGAAGATGTTATTGAAAACGTTACCTTCAAAACAGATATCGATGACGCTACCGGTTTGCGTGAAAAGATTATTGTTGAGTCGAAAGACAGAAATAAAGTGCCAAGTGCCAACATTGTTGATGCCAGCGGTGCAGTATTACGTACCTACAACCTTCCTGTAGGAGCTCACCTTGTTCTCGACAACGGTGACTCTATCAAATCGGGTCAGATGTTGGTAAAGATTCCACGTGCTGTTGGTAAAGCAGGTGACATTACAGGGGGTCTTCCCCGTGTAACCGAGCTCTTCGAAGCAAGGAATCCGTCAAATCCTGCCGTTGTTGCTGAAATCGACGGAGAGGTGAACTTTGGTAAGATTAAACGTGGTAACCGTGAGTTGAGTGTAACCTCTAAAACGGGCGAACAAAAGAAATACCTTATTCCACTTTCGAAACAGATTCTGGTTCAGGAAAATGACTTCGTGCGTGCCGGTACTCCATTATCCGACGGAGCTACAACTCCTGCTGATATTCTTATGATTAAAGGCCCGACTGCGGTTCAGGACTATATCGTTAACGAAGTGCAGGACGTATATCGTCTGCAGGGTGTGAAAATCAATGATAAGCACTTCGAAGTAATCGTTCGTCAGATGATGCGTAAGGTTGAAATCCTTGAACAGGGTGATACCCGCTTCCTTGAAAAACAGGTAGTCGATAAGAACGAGTTCATGGAAGAAAACGATCGTATCTGGGGTAAGAAAGTAGTGCTCGACGCCGGAGATTCGACAACCCTGAAGCCGGGTCAGATTATTACTCCACGAAAGTTGCGGGATGAAAATAGCGGACTTAAACGCCGTGATATGAAACTGGTGGTTACGCGTGATGCAATTCCTGCTACCTCCAACCAGATTCTTCAGGGTATTACCCGTGCGGCGCTGCAAACCTCGAGCTTTATGTCGGCAGCTTCTTTCCAGGAAACTACGAAAGTGCTCAACGATGCAGCTATCAACGGAAAGGTGGATCGCCTCGAAGGATTGAAGGAAAATGTAATTTGTGGACACCTTATACCGGCCGGTACCGGTCAGCGTGAATTAGACAAAATCATTGTTTACTCGCGTGATGAGTACGATAAAAATGTTGATGCCCGCAGAAATGTAATCGATATGGAAGAAGGCAATCCTGCCTGATTCTTAAATGTATACTACTGTTAATACCGGGGTCGGAAG
>JAQUYE010000158.1 GCA_028691965.1 Paludibacter sp.
ACCGAATACCGTTGTTAAAAGGGCCACTTTAATACCACCTGCTACTACAGTTGCAGAAATGTCGCCCACCTGTTGAATTTTATCGAACGCAGCGATCATCCCGATTACAGTTCCCAAGAACCCTAAAGATGGTGCAAGTGCGATAAACAGCGAAATCCATGTAAGGTTCTTTTCAAGAAGACCTACCTGAACACCACCATAAGAAGCAACTGATTTTTCAACTACTTCGATTCCTTCGTCGTGACGGGAAAGACCCTGGTAGAAGATAGATGCAACCGGTCCGCGTGTGTTTTTACAAACTTCCATTGCAGCATTAACGCCTCCTTTTGCCCATGCTTCGTCGATGTTTTCGAGCAATTTCTTGGTGTTAGTAGAAGACAAACTAAGATAAATAATACGTTCGATACACAGTGCTAAACCTAAAATCAATGCGAAAGCTACAGGAGCCATCCACATAGCATCTCCTTCAATGAATTTTTGTTTTAATGCTTTGTGCATACCTGTTTCTTCAACTACTTCGGTTGATGTAGTTTCTACTTCTGCTGCTACGGCTTCTTCCTGAACTGCTTCTGTAGTATCAGCCTGAATAGAATCCTGTGCAATGACACTTGATGAAATGCCAAAAGCCAAAAGTGCCACGATTGAGAAAGTTGCAAATACCTTTTTCATTTTACTTTTTTTTTGAATTTTTACTTTGTTACTTTTTTGAATTTTCTATTTCTGTAAATGTTGTTTTTCAACGATATGCGGAGAGGAAGAGATTCGAACTCTCGATACGATTCCACACCGTATACACGCTTTCCAGGCGTGCCTCTTCAACCACTCGAGCACCTCTCCAAATTAGGGGCGCAAGTTAGCAAAATTTTGTGATATACAAATAATTTTCATGCTAATTTGTGCCTTAACCCTTGTTTTTTTATGCCTTAAAGGCATTTTTACCTGCTATTTGTGCGAAATTAAACAACTTTTCAGTGTTCTCAGTTGTTATCGCCGCTATCTCTTCTTCTGTTTTGCCGTAAACCGCTGCCAGCTGGCTGACTATCCTTCGCAGGTAGGAACTTTCGTTTCGCTTTCCCCGGTAGGGTACGGGCGAAAGGTAGGGTGCATCGGTCTCCACTACCAACTGCTCAGGGGATAGTTGTGCTAATACTTCGCGTAAGCCGGAGTTCTTAAAGGTGGCTATACCATTGATACCAAGCAGAAAGTTACCGTAATCCTGAATGTCGCGGGCTTGTCCGGCGGTGCCGGTAAAGCTGTGAAATACGCCTCTGAGGCCCCTGCCTTTAAACTGACTGATTACTTCGAGGGTGGCATCGAACGAATCGCGTACGTGGATGATTACCGGTAAGTGGTACTCGAGCGACCAGCTTAGTTGTTGTGCAAAGGCTTCCTGCTGTTGGCTGAGGTAGGTTGTATCCCAGTACAGGTCGATACCAATTTCGCCGATTGCAATGTAGGGTCGTCGTTTCAACTCCTGCTCTACAATGGCGAGTTCGTGTTGGTAGGTTTCGTTTACACTGGTGGGATGCAGGCCAATGGCTGCGTAGCAGTATTCGGGATACCGGGCTTCGAGATCGAGCATGGGCTGCAGGCTCGAAGAGTCGATATTGGGGAGCACGATGCGCTCCACGCCCGACTGTTTCGCCCGTAGTAGTACTTCATCTCTGTCGCCGTCAAATTCTTCGGCGTAGAGATGAGCGTGTGTATCCGTTAGTTTTATTCCCATTCGATGGTTGCGGGTGGCTTCGAACTAATGTCGTACACCACGCGGTTAACTCCTTTTACCTTGTTGATGATCTCATTGGATACGCGTCCGAGGAATTCGTAAGGGAGTTGTGCCCAGTCGGCCGTCATGGCATCGGTGGAGGTAACAGCCCTGAGTGCAACTGCATTTTCGTAGGTACGCTCGTCGCCCATAACACCTACCGACTGTACCGGAAGCAGGATAACACCTGCCTGCCATACCTTGTCGTACAGGTTCCATTCGCGGAGTGCGTTGATGAAGATATCGTCGGCATCCTGCAGGATGCGTACTTTGTCGGGAGTAATATCGCCCAGGATACGAACGGCAAGTCCGGGTCCGGGGAAGGGTTGCCGTTTGATGAGGTGGCGCATCATTCCCAGTTCGGTACCTACCTTGCGGACTTCGTCCTTGAATAGTAAGCGTAATGGTTCGCAGAGTTTCAGGTTCATCCGTTCGGGAAGTCCGCCTACATTGTGGTGCGACTTGATCACGGTTCCTGTAATCGACAGCGATTCGATAACATCGGGGTAAATGGTGCCCTGTGCCAGCCATTTTACATCCTTAATCTTATGGGCTTCCTGATCGAAGATATCGATGAAGCCGGCACCGATGATTTTGCGTTTCTGTTCAGGGTCGCTTACCCCCTTGAGTCGTGTATAGAAATATTCCTGCGCGTTAACGCCAATAACATTTAGTCCGAGGTGCTCGTAATCGCGCATCACGGTTTCGAATTCGTTTTTGCGTAACAGTCCGTGATCCACAAATATACAGGTAAGGTTTTCACCAATCGCCCTGTGTAGTAAAACAGCTGCTACCGACGAGTCGACACCACCCGATAATCCCAACACTACCTTGTCGTTGCCAAGTTGCTCTCTGAGTTCGTTCACAGTGGTTTCGATAAATGATGCCGGCGACCAGTTGCGCTTGCTGCCGCAGATGTTCAGGAAGTTTTCGAGCAACAGGATACCATCGACGGTGTGGTATACCTCGGGGTGAAACTGAACGCCCCAGGTGGGTTCGTCTTTTATTCTGAAAGCTGCCAGGTCGAGATCGTCGGTGCCTGCTATGCGTTGAAAGTTGTCGGGCAGGTTGGTGATGGAATCGCCATGCGACATCCAGATTTGTGAACCTGTTTGTATGCCTTTCATCAAGGGGTCGGTCGAGTCGACGGTAGTGAGCTGTGCCCGGCCGTATTCGCGCGAACCTGCTGCTTCTACCTTACCGCCCGATTGATAGACCATGTATTGAGCTCCGTAGCAAATCCCCAGAACGGGTAGTTTGCCTTTGAAACGTGAAAGTTCTGTGCCGAACGCATTCGGGTCGTACACGGAAAACGGACTGCCGGAAAGGATGACTCCTTTAATGCCTTCGGTGTCGTCGGGAAATTTGTTGTACGGAAGAATTTCGCAGTATTCGTTCATTTCTCGGAGTCGTCGTCCGATTAATTGAGTGGTCTGGGAACCAAAATCAAGGATGATAATCTTTTCGGTCATACTGTTATTAAAAAATTTGCCGCAAAGGTAAAAAAAAAACCTCAGAGAGTGATAAAAAGAAAAACGGGCGACGGAATTTTCCGGCACCCGTTTGTGTTTTATTCCTGCATGCTTTTGCGTTGTTCGAGTTCGGCCTGAGTTTTTGCCCGTAAGCCCGGTTGTTCTTTTACCATCTGACGAAGGTATTCTTCGGGATAGCCGGGGCGAATCACCGCGGGGGGTATTTTTTTATGATTCATCATAAACTTACCGTTTTCTTCGCGC
>JAQUYE010000159.1 GCA_028691965.1 Paludibacter sp.
TAGCAGACATGAAGGTATTATTTGATGGTATACCCTTAAATAAAATGTCGGTTTCCATGACCATGAACGGTGCTGTACTCCCGATTCTTGCGTTCGATATTAATGCAGGACTGGAGCAGGGTGCTAAACTGGAAGAAATGGCCGGAACTATCCAGAATGATATTCTGAAAGAATTTATGGTGAGAAATACCTATATTTATCCTCCTAAGTTCTCAATGAAGATTATCGCTGATATTTTCGAATATACTTCGAAAAATATGCCTAAGTTTAATTCTATCTCTATCTCCGGTTATCACATGCAGGAAGCAGGTGCAACGGCAGATATTGAATTGGCGTATACCCTGGCAGATGGGTTGGAATACCTTCGTGCAGGAGTAAATGCCGGAATGGATATTGATTCTTTTGCTCCGCGCTTGTCGTTCTTCTGGGCAATAGGTATGAATCACTTCATGGAAATTGCTAAAATGCGTGCAGCTCGTCTGTTGTGGGCAAAGATTGTAAAACAATTTAACCCAAAGAATCCGAAATCACTGGCATTACGTACTCACTCGCAGACTTCAGGCTGGTCGCTCACCGAGCAGGACCCGTTCAACAATGTGGGACGTACATGTATTGAAGCGATGGGTGCTGCTCTTGGTCACACTCAATCTTTACACACCAACGCACTGGATGAGGCTATTGCATTACCTACCGACTTCTCAGCACGTATTGCCCGTAATACCCAGATTTATATTCAACAGGAAACTGAAATATGTCGTGAAGTAGATCCATGGGCTGGTTCATACTATGTGGAGTCGATGACTCAACAGCTGGTAGAAAAAGCATGGGAGCTTATCGAAGAAGTTGAAAAACTGGGCGGTATGGCTGCTGCTATCGAAACCGGTATTCCTAAAATGCGTATTGAAGAAGCTGCCGCTCGTACACAGGCACGTATCGATTCGAATTCTCAGACTATTGTAGGTGTTAACAAATACCGTCTCGAGAAAGAAGATCCTATCGATATTCTGGAAGTCGACAATACTGCTGTACGTAAACAGCAGATCGAACGACTGCAGCAATTAAAAGCAAATCGTAACGAGACAGAAGTTAAAAAGGCATTAGCTGCTATAACTGAATGTGCTCGTACTAACGAAGGTAATTTGCTGGAACTAGCAGTTGAGGCTGCCCGTGTTCGTGCAACACTTGGTGAGATATCCGATGCCTGCGAAGCAGTTGCAGGTCGTTATAAAGCAACTATTAGAACAATATCAGGCGTGTATTCATCAGAAACAAAAGAAGATGCAAGCTTCCGTAAGGCATGTGAACTTACCGAACAGTTTGCCACTAAAGAAGGTCGTCGTCCTCGTATAATGATCGCCAAAATGGGACAGGATGGTCACGACCGCGGTGCAAAAGTAGTAGCTACCGGTTATGCTGATTGTGGATTCGATGTGGATATGGGACCGCTGTTCCAGACTCCGGCAGAAGCTGCAAAACAGGCTGTCGAAAATGATGTTCATGTTCTTGGTGTATCTTCATTGGCTGCCGGTCATAAAACCCTGGTTCCTCAGGTAATTGAAGAATTAAAGAAACTGGGACGTGAAGATATCGTGGTTATTGCCGGCGGAGTTATTCCGGCTCAGGATTACGATTATCTGTATAAAGCAGGAGTAGCTGCTATTTTCGGACCTGGTAGTCCGGTTGCTAAAGCTGCTTGCACTATTATGGAAATCCTGCTCGAAGAGTAACAGTTTTTGTATATTTTCCAAAAGCCGGAAAAAAATCAATGTTTTTTCCGGCTTTTGTGTTATAATATAATTATTATACTTATCTTTGTGCCATCAATATGAACTATTAAAGGCAAACGAAGCTTTAAAAATATTCATAAACCTTACCTGATTGCGGTTATCCTTACTGTAACAGAATAATACGCATCTTTATAGAAAAATTCTTGTTTGATTCCCTCTAATAAAAGTTTACAGAATGAAAACTCCACTGTGTGATACAGCGGAGTTTTTTTTATTGTACTTTCTTACCCCATAAAGAGTGTCCGGAGGAATTCAGTCCGGTGTAAACCAGCGTAGGAGTTCTGGGATTAGCCTCCCAATCGAGCTCACGTTCTACTTTTAATTTAAATACTGTGCTTCCCTGACGGATTGTGAGTGTTTTGGTGTGGGCATTAAAGGACCAAAATCCGATCATTGCACCAGTTGCCACATAGTTGGCAGAAAGAGTCAAGGGAACTGAAGTCATCTGATTCTGGTAGTTGTATGATATTCGTATATGTTCCCAGCTGCCTACCAGATCTTCGTCGGTAATGATGGTTTGGGGAACTGCTGCATACCGTTGGGGTAATACTACCGGCCAACCGTCGTCGGTCCACACAATTTTACGTACATGTCCCATCATGATCGCATTACTATAGGCATTGCCATTGGTGTTGGCAGGTAATCGGGCCTGTGATACATAATACCATTGTTCGCTATCCGGGTCCTGGAAAACAGCACAGTGTGAGAAGCCCACCCATCCCGAATGGTTGTTAAATTTGTATGGATGAGTAATGATGGGCCAGCAATCGGCACCATTGGTAATATTGGCACCGTTGTAACCAAGATAAGGTCCGTTTATATTCCGCGAACGGCATACCCTGGTATTATAGGCAACCGACAATTCGTCGTATGCAAGAAACAAATAATAGTAACCGGTCTTTGGGTTATAGATTATTTCAGGACCTTCCTGAGCTTGCCACCTGTTATTATCATTATTCTGACGACGGGCTATCCGGGTACCAAAATCAGCCAATACCAATGGTTTCTTTTGTAGCTTGCCAGTCTCGGGATTAACAGCTACAGATACAATTCCTGAATGCCAGGATCCATAAATCAGATAATGATTGCCCTCGGGCGTAATCTGGTAGGTAGGGTCGATAGCATTCCATTTAAAATAGGCACTCCAGTCGTTGGAGCCTGAACGGTAATAATTATTTCCCCGATCGGTGGATGAATGAACAACATATCCTTTATCTACCCAGCTGGTAATATACTGAGGAGTTTCGGTTTCCATCATTCCAATAAAAGCACGTTCGGTCCATGAATTATCAAAGTTAGCTGAAGTATTGGGCAATCCGGATTTTATATAATTATCAACTATAACACTATAATATAGTCTGTATTTTGCTCCTACCTTGCACATTACCGGAGCCCAGAACCCATATAATGGATTGGATATCGGACTAAGGCTCATTCGTGCCCGCATGGCATTCAGTGAATCTTTTATCCAGCCCGGAGGGGTCTGTGGCATTGCAAATCCCGTAAACTCCCATTTAACAAGATCTTTTGATCTGCGCATTGGATAATGGCCACGACCATTTAATACATTTCCGTAGGATGCGTCAGTTTGTGACATATAATAATAGTCATCGTGTTTTACAACAGTAGGATCATGAACGTTGGCCATATGCCACAAATGACGTTGGAGATAACTGGAGATTCCACTGTAATCATCAGCATAAGTGGGTGCA
>JAQUYE010000060.1 GCA_028691965.1 Paludibacter sp.
TCAAGCTTGATTACTAAACTACGGGTAAATGTATCAGGGGTAGATAAGCTTCGTTCTCATCCTTATCTGAATTTCTACCAGGCAAAAGCTATCTATGAACTGCGTAGAAAAAAAGGAAAAATTAGTTCTCTTCGCGAACTGAGTATGTTAGAAGAAATGGATTCGGCTACATTGCGTAAAATGACCGTTTATTTTAGCTTCGAATAATAAAATAAGGGTACTCCTTATTTGCAAAATAAATCGTATTTTTGTAACATTATTAATGTAAATGAATTCCTAAGCGATCAAGGTTTATGATTGAATTACCGGAAATCCGTTTTTCTGTTTTCCATAGCATCATAGTTGCAGTATTACTGTTGTCGTGGTTGCATCAGATTTATTTTTACAGCCGTTACCTGACTGTTATTCTGAGATTAAAAAAAGCAGAACGGAAGGGTAAGGTTAATTACGCATCATCATATCCCCCTGTGTCAGTTGTGATATGTGCCCGGGATGAGACCGACCTGTTAGCAAAAATGTTACCCCTGGTTCTTCAACAGGATTATCCTCAGTTTGAAGTAATCGTTGTAAATAATGGTGCAAGTGAAGAAACTGATAATCTACTCAGAGCTTTCAAGAAGACTAACCCACATTTAAAAAGTACGTTTGTTCCTCAGGGTACTACCAATCTAAGTACAAAAAAACTAGCTTTGTCACTTGGTATAAAAGCTGCCAGTCATGATTGGTTGCTGTTTACCGATGCTGATTGCATGCCTCAAAGTAATACATGGATTCAATCCATGGCACGTAATTTTGTAAATGGAACCGAAATCGTTCTTGGATATGGGCCGTATCAACTCAAGCAGGGTTGGTTAAGTCGGATTATAACTTACGACACATTGTTTACTGCTTTAAAATACCTGAGTTTTGCAAAGGCAGGCAAACCATTTATGGGAGTTGGACGTAATATGGCCTATAATAAAACTGTTTATGTCAGAAATAACGGGTTTACATCCAACCTGCATCTTCAGTCAGGAGAAGACGACTTGTTCGTTAACAGGGCATCCAATCGCATTAATACGCGTGTCGAATGTTCCCCCGACAGCATTACTGTTGCTGAGCCTGTAGCCTCACTCAGAGCCTGGCTATATCAAAAACAACGACACCTTTACGTTGTAGCTCATTACTCAACCAGAAGTAAATTATCAATTTCTTTCGAGCCTGTAACCAGATTTCTGTTTTATGGAACAATGATCGTTTCGTTGATTGTTTTTGCTCTCTATTATCACTGGATCTTCTTGCTGCTACCGGTTTTGATAGCTATAATCCGTTATGCAGTACAAGTAATTGTAATCAATACAAGCTCCGGAGTTTTCAGCGAACGCAGGTACTTTTTAGATTTGATTTTTTTTGATCTCTATTTACCTTTAGTTTCTCTCTACCTAAAGCTATTCGGTAAATTGCGTAAAAAGGTTCGTTATTCACCCTGAAGTATAAGTACATGACAAAAGAGGAATTAAAAATTGTATTTATGGGAACTCCTGCATTTGCAGTAGAGAGCCTGCGTTTGTTAGTGGAGCACAAGTATAATATTGTGGGAGTCATTACCATGCCTGACAAACCGGCCGGAAGAGGACATAAGATACAATACTCACCGGTCAAACAATTTGCCCTTGACAATAAGCTAAGGTTGTTACAGCCGGAGCGTCTTAAAGAGGAAAGCTTTATTGAAGAGTTAAAGTCATTACAGGCAGATATACAAATCGTTGTTGCATTCAGAATGTTGCCTGAAGTAGTATGGAATATGCCTCCGTATGGTACTTTTAATTTACACGCATCTCTTTTACCGCAATACAGGGGAGCTGCTCCTATAAATTGGGCGATTATTCGAGGAGAAAAGGAGACTGGTGCTACTACTTTCTTTTTAACGCATGAGATTGATACAGGTCGTGTTATTTTACAACGCAAAATACCTGTTAATGATGTAGATAATGCCGGAACAATTCATGATAAACTGATGGTTTTGGGTGCTGAAATGGTTGTTGAAACAGTTGAAAGAGTTCTTTCTGGCAATCTGGAGTCGATAGAGCAAGGCCAGTTGGTATCAACAGATGAAACGCTTAAGTCAGCTCCGAAAATATTTAAAGATTCGTGCGAAATACATTCAAGGCTGACAGTAGAACAGGCTCATAATCTGGTAAGAGGACTATCTCCTTATCCTGCAGCCTGGATTTCGATTCAACTGCCCGGACAAACGGATTTGGTGTCAATAAAGGTTTTTGAGTCGGAGGCCGACGATACCGTTACCAGTGATAAGCCCGGAACTTTTGTTTCTGACGGCAAGACAAAGGCAGGTGTTGTGATGAAGGACGGAATTCTATGGTTCCGTGTAGTACAGGCACCTGCCAAAAAGAGAATGCCTGTTGAAGATTGGTTAAGAGGATTAAGGATTTGAGTTGGTAGATAACTATTATCCTTTAAAACTTAACATCGTTTCAATAAGTGTTGAGTTTTCCTCGTATGTACCCACTGTTATACGGATACATCCTGCGCAAAGCGATACTGTTGTACGATTACGTACTATGATTCCCTTATCCACAAGGAAACGATAAACTGCATTAGCATCATTTACCCGAATTAAAATAAAATTTGCATCAGTGGGGTAAATATGTTGAATATAAGGAATGCTTTTTAACGCATTCTGTAGCCAGGTTCTTTGATGCAAAATCTCCTTAACCCAATTCTTTACAAGCTTTTCCTGTTGCAGCATGGTTAATGCCTGCCGTTGTGTTAGAATGTTGATGTTATAGGGATATTTAATTTTGTTTAGTACCTGTATGATTTCAGCAGAGGCAAATGCCATCCCCAACCGTATGGCAGCACTCCCCCAGGCTTTGGAAAAAGTCTGCAGGATTACCAGGTTTGGATAATGATTCAGCTGCTTACTTAAACTTTCATGAGAAGCGAAGTCGATATATGCTTCATCAAGAACTACTAAGCCGTCAAAATGCTCAAGTACAGTAATAATTTGACTCTTAGTTAAGGAGTTACCGGTCGGATTGTTTGGAGAACACAACCAGATGAGTTTTGTGTTCGGGTCGCAACTGGCTAGTAATGATTCAGCTTCGATGTCGAATTGTTCGTTAAGCAGCACTTTTCGATATTCCACATTGTTAATGCCGGCACTTACTTTATACATTCCATATGTTGGTTCAATGGCCACAACATTATCGATGCCCGGTTCGCAAAATGCTCTATACAACAAATCAATAGGTTCATCCGAACCATTCCCCAGAAAAATCCGGTTGGCAGGGACCTCCTTCAATTTGCTGATTATATTTTTAATTTCCAGCTGAAGTGGATCGGGATAACGATTGAAAGGCTGATTCCAGGGGTTTTCGTTTGCGTCAAGATATACAGAAGCTTCACCTTTAAATTCATCTCTTGCACATGAGTAGGGCTGAAGATTGGCAATATTCTTACGTATGATGTTCTCTAATTTCATGCTTTTCTAATCGTTTAGTTTTCTTGTTCCTCTGAAAGACGTAATTTAACTGCATTACTATGGGCCTGTAACTCTTCGTTCTCAGCCATTAATATAATTGCATTACTCAGATTGGTAAGGCCTTCTCTGGATATTTCCTGAAAGGTTACTTTTCTAACAAAGCTATCGAGATTAACACCGCTATATGCTTTTGCGTATCCGTTAGTTGGTAAGGTATGATTAGTCCCCGAAGCATAGTCCCCTGCACTTTCAGGAGTAAAGTTTCCCAGAAAAACTGATCCGGCATTGATAATGTTTTCAGCAACTCCCCTATAGTAGCGGGTGGCAATTATTAAATGTTCCGGAGCATATTCATTGGTCATTTCAACAGCCTCCTCAAGATTTCTGACAAGAATGAGTTTACTATGTTCCAGTGAGCGCCGAACAAATTCAGCTTTTGGCAAGGTCTCTAACTGGTGAAGGATTTCTTCCTGAACCTGCTCAATTAGCTTTTCACTAACAGTGATCAGAATGGACTGACTATCGACTCCGTGTTCAGCCTGTGAGAGAAGATCAGCAGCCACAAATGATGGATGTGCCGACTCATCTGCTAAAACTTCTACTTCAGAGGGTCCTGCCGGCATATCTATTGCAACGTCTTTGAGCGATACCAGTTGTTTGGCTGCAGTAACGTATTGGTTTCCCGGACCAAATATTTTATAAACTTTAGGTACAGATTCAGTGCCATAAGCCATCGCTGCAATTGCCTGAGTACCGCCAATTTTAAATATCCTATGAACCCCTGCAACTTGTGCAGCATATAGAACAGCAGGGTGTACTTTGCCTTCTTTATCAGGAGGTGTACAAAGAATAATTTCTTTGCATTCTGCAATACTGGCAGGAATACCCAGCATTAACACAGTAGAAAATAAAGGCGCATTACCCCCGGGGATGTATAATCCAACTTTTTCGATAGCAATTGCCTTCTGCCAGCAAACAACTCCCGGTGAAGTCTGAATTTCTTTCGTTTCAAATTGTTGCTCAGAATGAAACTTCCAGATGTTACGTCGGGCCATTTCGATAGCCTGCTTCAGTTGCGGGTCTATCTTACTGAGGGCTTCTGTTATTTCATCCTTACTAACTTCCAAAGCAGATAAACTGACACCGTCAAACTGTTCGGTATAGGATAGGACGGCTTTATCACCGTTCACACGGACATTATCTAAAACACTTTGGACTGAACTAAATAGTGTTTCATTATTCATCTGAGGCCGTTTAAGGAGTTCTTTCCAGCTGTCTCGTGAGGGATGTTTGATTATCTGCATAGTTTTAAAACTTAGTCACAAATTCAATCACTAATTTATTATCTTGATTGCTGCTACCCTGAGGGTAGTAATACTGTTCGTAGTTTATACGAATCTCATTGATGTATGGTTTTTTTAAATTAAAATTTAAACCGGCAGTTAATCTTGACCGTTTTACATCATCAGTTGTATACGAATTAGTAAGCTCATCAATCAATCCGTTGTTATCGTCACTCATGTGATCAAATCGCAATCGGGGCGATATGCTTACAAGATGGTCTGATTTTGGAGTTGGCAAATCGTACGAAGCCATCACAAAATAACCCTCTGTGTCAGGGAAAGCGTTGTTTTCATAGATCTTATAAAAAAACTCTGATTCCAGGTGCCATCGTTCGTTGGAGTAGATAAGGCCTGCATTGAAACTATGCATGCGCAGATCATAGGGTTGTATCGTATTGTAGTTGAGTGAGATATCCCAATTATCAGTTGGAAGATAAATAGCCCGGATTGCATAACTCAGGGTATTCCTCCATTCTTTTTGATTATACAGGCCTTTACCGTTGTAAAGTCCGGCAATAAGAGTCAATGGAGCATCATCTGCAAAGTTATAATGCAGAGTAGCACCAACATCTCTCAAGCCGGCTAATTGTTTCCCTAAAAAGGAGCGGTTTGCAAACAATAGTTGATGTGGTGATCGTAAATTGTCAGTGCTGAACTGGACTTTCTGTTGTCCGACAACAAACGATAATCGTTCAGAAGCCAGCATCTCAACATAGGCATCCAGCATTCTGGTCTGCCCTTCATCCGACAAGTCAATCTCTGCCTTGTAGCGGGCAATAGGACTTACAGCTCCTCTAACACTAAAGCGAGCGTTTCTAACCTGAAAGCGGTGTCCGTTCAGACTCGAATTGTATTCATATTTTCCGCGAATAGTACCTTCAATTGAAGGAGTATATACAGGCTCTGTTGCCTTTGCGATAACGGACAACAGTATAAATAACAGGGCTAAGGTGTTTTTTATTCCTGACATATTAAAGTTTTATTGAATTAATAGAATCCCAGTTTTCATATAACTCCTTAATTCCGCCATTAAATACCAGGTGTGCTCCACTGTCTTTCAGTACCTGAGGATCCAGGGGGCCTGTATTTACTGCTATTGTAAATAAGCCTGCTGCAACGGCCGACTCAACTCCTAAAGGAGCATTTTCAATTACCATAACTTCCCATGGCTGTAATCCCGACTTCTTTAAAGCTTGCAGATAGGGCTCCGGATGCGGTTTGCCCTGTGTTACGTCAAAGGCAGTAACGAGTCGTTCTTTGTGAAAGAAACCGGGGAAAGATGATTCCAGGTTGTCAATTAATGTAATTTGTCCCGAACCGGTTACTACAAATATCGTTAAGTGTTGCGACTGAACTTTTGTCAGTAACTCATGTGCAAATGGCATTTTTTGTGTCTGTCCCATTTGCTCAAAATACCGCGTTTTCAATTTATAAATCTTATTCTTTTCTTCGTCAGAGGCATTACGACCAAGATGTAGTTGAAAAGCACCGTCGATTGTCGACTGACCTGTACGACCTTCGTTCATGTAGGCTTCGTGCTGAGTAAAAGGGATTTTAATATCGCTCATTGCACTTACCCAGGCCGATGCATGAAATTTCATCGAATCGTATAATACGCCATCCATGTCGAAGAAGATAGCTTTAGGTTGAAACGACGGATAATTATGATGCTGAATAAAAGAGTGAACAGAACTTAAATACATGGAATTATTTTTTTTGCAAAGATACTTATTTTCTGCGAAAACTCATGTTGTTTTTTGCGTAGTATGCTTTTGATATTTCGAAAATTGTTGTACTTTTGTGGCTTCAAAATCGGGGTGTGGCGCAGTTGGTAGCGCGCTACGTTCGGGACGTAGAGGTCGCAGGTTCGAGTCTTGTCACCCCGACTTTAGAATGGATTACACGACTTTATCTCTGTAAAAGGAAATGAAGTCGTTTTTTATTTGTTCAGCGAATTAAGGTATAGTTTTTGATAATAGCGGACTCATAAATAGTTATGATATGAAAACACGTGTTAGCATTTTTTTAGTGGTACTGACTGTTCTGGTTACTTCCTGCGATTTGGCCGGGGAGTCTAATTATACTCCCAATATCTTTTTTATCCATCATCCGGTTAATCAAAATGGCGACTCCCTGAGTAATTATTATACTGATAAGCCCGGGTTATTTGTAATGGATACGATTGCAGTTGGAGATACAGTATTGTTTTACTTATACATGGATGCCTACGCAAATCAGTTAACGGCTTTTTACCTGAATCAATCTGCTGATAGTGTATCAAGGGTTATCTTACCAGAAAAAACATCTATGGATACAGTATTTACAGCTGACAGTGATTATAAAAGGGGGAAGTTCATTATGGATGGAACGCGTAATACGCTTCGTTTCCCATTTTGGTATGTAGCTACCAAACCCAGTAATGAGGCTAAGCTCGAATTCGTTGTGGTATCCAATGCACAATTTGATGGTGGGTTTGCATCTAACTCAAATAGCTTTCAGTTAAAAACGCCTATTGTTGTTATTGCTAATCCTGAAGAGTAAAAAATGAGAAATTGACATTTCCGTAACTTTTGTGAAAGGAGAAGCAGGGATGCGTCATAAAGGAGTGTTTGTCGGAGTGTTCAAGAACAAACAATCCTTCTTTATTTAATAGTTGCCGTTTAAAAATAAGGTCTGGCAAGGTGATTAGCTCTTCTAACTGATAGGGTGGATCAGCAAAAATAAAATCAAACTTCATTTTGGTGGATTCCAGGTAGCGAAACACATCTGTCCGTAGTAAGGTAGGTTGATCGACTGATAAAAGTTGAGAAACTTTTCGTATATAACTGCAATGTTTAGTGTTAGATTCTATGGCAACTACGGGTTTACTACCTCTGGATATGAGTTCGAAGCTTATGCTGCCGGTTCCGGAAAACAAATCTAAAACACTTAGCTCTTCAAAGTCTAACATGTTATTTAAAACATTAAATAAACCTTCCTTAGCAAAGTCGGTGGTTGGCCTGGCATCAATTTTTCCAAAGCTGGGTATTCTTCTCCCTTTAAATTCACCACTGATAATTCTCATATGCTTCTGTTTGTTTAATGTAATTAATTGCCGGCAGGTAGGCTTTTAATAGCTTGTCGGGGCGTACCAGTTCGTCTGTTCCGTAAATACAAACCTTTACCTTCCCGGGTATTAGTTGGTAGTGATCAATCAAATGGAAGCAATGATACACACTATCTTCAACTGATTTGTATGAGAAATGATTTGTGAAAAAAAGATTCTTCTTTCTAATAATCAAACAATCTATCGAGTTTTGTCGGATATACACCAATAGTTGATCACCCTGGATCTCCAGATTTTCTTTTAGTACCGGTGATAAATGAAGATAGAAACCTGCCTCCGGGAAATAGGTGTGAATGTTTTGAATTAACTGGCGGGGGATAGCATAAATAACCTGCGTTTTTTGTATGCTTTCATAGAAGATGGCATACTCTTCATCTATCATCGGATGATGCATCGATAATAACGAACGGTAGGTATGTGGGTTACTGAAATCACCGGGAACGAAGGTGTAGAAATCAGTTTCGACAATTACTGAGATCTGGTTATATGACCTGGTTATCTCAGGAAGTTTACTGAGAAAGTAGGTACTGTCGACATGTGTAAGATCTTCTTTTATTGTTTTATGCGATAAAAGCTTTTTGTTTTCTCCATATACAAACAAAGAAAATCCATCCGGAAGAATCCGGATGGATAAACTAGTAGGGGTGTACTCAAGGCTCTGTTGCATGGTTCCCCGTTTAAGTTATTATTCCCAGTTTCCTGCGAAATTGTTTGGTTCAATAACAGAACCAACTTTCAGTCCCTCGTATTTTTCGAGTTTGCGCTGATAATCGATTAAGTTGAGTGTTTCCTGACGGTTGACATCTGAAAGAAAACTTTTGTAAGGAGCTCTGATTTCAATAAGTGGAATCCAAATATTATTTGCACTCAGGTAATTGTTGTTGAGTTCAACTTCAAATGATTCGTTTTCAGTAAAAGGGATATACATCAGATTCGAAATACTTTCATTGGTGTATTTGTCATTATATAAAGCACCAAGCAAATCAGTCATAGTTGTATCACGACGGAAATTCTGCAGACCATTAGCCGCGATTTCTTTTTGATTTCCACTCCTTACAATTCTTACTGCTTTAGCTTCTGTAAGTCCGGCTTCTAGTTGTGCATCTGAAAGAGTACCTTCTTTAAGTACCATTTTCTTTTTACCAGTTTTAATAAAGTCAACCAAGGTGTCAAGCGCAGTAGTATAGCGACCCATTTGATCTCTGAATTCAATTTCAGCAGTTCTGAGATCCATCAGGCGTTCAATAACTACTTTCTCACGTTTGGCTCGTTCAGTTTCAAACTTGATCGGAGTCATTACGCTCATGATCACAAAATAACTCAGTGCGACTATGGCAGCTAACAGTAAAATTTTGATTGTTGTTTTCATCAATATTGTTTTTGTGTTTTTTTTATTCCGTTATACACCTATCGTAAATATATTTCAGCATGCAAATTTAGAAAAGAAATTCCAATCTTCCCAATTATGAGCCCCTTTTTATGTTATTTTTTTCTGCACATTGGTCCTTATTTCTCCTTTTTGTTACTTTTTGTGAAGTCTCTTTATTTTTCTGTTGTATATTTGCATTTTATACCTAGTTGTACAACTACATGGCAAGTTCATTCTTAATACGATCATTATACCGGAATGTGGTAAGCTCTCACTCTAAGATTTTTAGTTTCGGGGAACGTCGAAAGCTGATTCAATGGATGAAGAGTATGTATGCTGCTTCAGGTGAATCACATGATATTCAACGTGAAAACATTTACCAGAAGCTTTCAATATTGCAAATCGTACTTGACGAAATCGGGCTGGGGCGAACTGCTGCACTGGCTATCCTTACAGTCGATCAGGTTGAATCCGGCCTGATAACAGTGAAAGAACTTGAACAACGCTTTAACACTCCCTTAAACTCAGTCGTAACAGGGTTAATCAGGATTAAAGAGTTGAATGATAAGAATGCTTCTTTTGAAACCGAAAACTTCCGTAAATTATTTCTTTCGTTTGCTGAAGATGTGAGGGTAATTCTTATTATCATTGCCCAGCAACTGTATACAATTCGTAATCTTACTGATTATGCAGAAGAGAACCGGCAGCAGGTTGCAAGGCAATGTGCTTATTTGTATGCTCCTCTTGCTCATCGTATGGGTTTGTATAAAATTAAGACTGAATTAGAGGACTTATCTCTTAAATTCACCAATCGTGAAATTTATTCTGAAATAGCTCGAAAGCTGAATGAAACAAAGCGGTCCCGCGATCAATACATTAGTAGTTTTATTGAACCGCTGGAAGCAAAACTCATCCAGATGGGCTATCCCTTTTCTATCAAAGGAAGAACTAAATCAATCCATTCAATATACAACAAAATTAAAAAGCAGAACACCAGTTTTGATAATATCTATGATTTGTTTGCCATTCGAATTATTTTTGACCTTCCGTTGGAGAAAGAGAAGGCCGCTTGCTGGCAAGCATATTCTGTGGTAGCTGATATGTATCAGCCTAACCCTAAAAGACTACGGGATTGGTTGTCCATCCCCAAAACAAATGGTTATGAAAGTCTGCACACAACAGTATTAGGTCCTCAGGGCAAGTGGGTCGAAGTCCAGATACGCACTACACGAATGGATGAAGTGGCCGAAAAAGGGCTGGCTGCTCACTGGAAATACAAGGGTATTAAAGGGGAAACAGGCATGGATGAATGGTTAAAGAATATACGTGAGATTCTTGAAAACCCCGACCTGAATGCAGTGGACTTTATGGATGAGTTTAAACTGAATCTTTACAACGAAGAGGTTTTTGTTTTTACTCCTAATGGTGATTTACACAAATTGCCTAAAGGTGCTACTGCCCTCGACTTTGCGTTTTCAATCCATTCAGGACTGGGTGCAAAATGTGTTGGAGCACGGGTTAATGGCCGAAATCTCCCGATTAAATATGTTCTTAATAACGGTGATTCAGTTGAAGTGCTCACTTCTCCTACGCAGAAACCAAATCAGTCGTGGCTGTCGATTGTAACGACATCAAAAGCCCGTAATAAGATCCGGCAAGCACTAAAAGAGATCGAATACAAAGATGCTGAGTTGGGCAGGGAGATTGTTTCAAGAAGGTTCAAGAACTGGAAGATAGATCTCGAAGAGGGTAAGATTTCAAAACTGGCAAAGAAAAAGGGATTTAAAACCGTTAGTGACTTTTACCAGGAACTGGCACAAGGCAGATTAGATATACTGGATGTAAGAGATGCCTATCTGGAACTCGAAAAGAAAGAGTCGCTGGAAACGCAACCGGAAACCAGAAGTGCTGACTCATTCGTTAAGGAACCGCCTGTTCCGGACTCATCCAACAAAGATGATGTGCTGATTATAGCTCAGGATTTAAAGAACGTAGATTTTAAATTATCGAAATGTTGTAATCCTATCTATGGTGATGATGTGTTCGGATTTGTGTCGGTTGGAGGCGGAATAAAGATTCACAGATCTGATTGTCCAAACGCTCCACAACTGATCTCGCGTTTTGGTTATCGTATCGTTAAGGCCCGGTGGTCGGGTAAATCAGTCGGTTCGCACTATCCCATTACACTTCGAATAGTGGGTCACGACGATATAGGAATCGTAGCTAATATAACCTCTCTTATTTCAAAAGAAAAGAATATCACGCTACGATCTATATCTGTTGATTCAAATGCAGGATTATTTCAGGGAAATCTAACAATCATGGTATCCGACACCAAAGAGCTGGATCAGATTGTAAAAAAGATATCCCATATTAAAGGAGTGAAGAGCGTTACCCGAAACGGTAACTACCTAGGATGATGCGTGTTCTTGTTTTGAAGAACTAAGCATGCCACATGCAGCAAAAATATCTTCTCCCCTGGATTTGCGTATAGTGGTCATTACACCATTATTAGTCAGATAGTCCCTAAAAGATATCATTTTCGAATCCGGCGATGTTTCAAGATCTATTCCCGGTATAGCATGGAAACGGATCAGATTAACCCTGCAGGTAATTCCTTTCAACATTCGTACAATTTCTGCGGCATGGCGTGGTGTGTCGTTGACTCCATTGAACATGATATACTCGAATGAAACCCGCCGTTGTTTGCTGAAATCATAGTTTTTCAATTCCCTGATGACCTCTGCAATGGGGTAGGGCTTTTGAACCGGCATCAGCTTCAGGCGCTCTTCCTCGAACGGAGAATGCATGCTGATAGCAAGGTGGCAATCAGAATTATCCAAAAAGATTTTCATCTTAGGGATCAGTCCTATTGACGATACAGTGATACGCTTCGGACTCCATCCCAGACCGTAATCTGCAGAGAGGATTTCGTTTGTTTTCATCACATTCTCCAGATTATCAAACGGCTCACCCATTCCCATGAATACAATATTAGTCAACTCCTCTGATTGAGGGATTGAATAAAACTGATTTAATATTTCGTGGGTTGTAAGATTAGCACTGAAACCCTGTTTACCGGTCATGCAAAACAGGCAGTTCATTTTACAACCTACCTGCGAGGAGATACAAAGTGTCGAACGATCATCTTCGGGAATGAATACGCTTTCTATATAATGACCTTTGGCAGTCTTGAAGAGGTACTTGGCAGTGCCGTCAACCGACAACTGTTCCTGTACCGGGGTATAGCGTCCCACTTCATACTGTTCATTCAACAGGGCTCTGTTTTTGACAGAGATGTTCGTCATTTCATCGATAGAGCAGACCCTTTTAGAATAAATCCACTCTGCCAGTTGTTTGCCGGTGTAAGCCGGCATACCAAGGCTGGTAACTAATTGGGTTAATTCTAAAAGGGTCTGACCTAGTAAGGGTGTTTTAGACATCAATAGAAATTCAATCTGTTGTCTTCAATTTCAGCCTTATCCATCATGTCCATCATGATGCTGTTAGGCATAGTATACATAACACGTGATGCCAGATTGATCTTTTCTGCTGCGGCATCAAACGAACGATCCGTTTTCTGCACATTTGTTACAGCTACAACATATACACCATTGTTACCTTTTATAGGAGCAGAAACTTCGTTAGCTTTCATTGAGGTAGCCTTGCCAATTACAGCAGGTTCCCAGCCGGCTAATCCAAATTGTCCCGAAGTATAGCTAATTCCTGAAGCTTTTTTGACTTCCTGGTCGAAAGCTTGTGCAAGTGCCACCAGCGTTGTGTCGCTACCTTTCTTCTCAGCCATTTTAGCAATCAGAATAGCTGCTTTCTTGTCACGGGCAAGTTCATTTCTGATTTGGTCAGCCACCTTATTAAGCTCACGATATTTTGATTCGCTTTTTTCAGCTACAATAGCTACAACCAATTGTTTTCCACATTCAAATACATCGGAGTGTTCACCTTTTGAGTTTTCAAAAGCCCAACGTACTATCTGACGTGATTGAGGTATGTTCATTACCTGCTCGTTGGTACGATATACTTCATCAGCAATACGAACCATAAGGTTGCTTTTTGCTGATGCACTGTCAAACGGTTGCTCGTTCAACGAAGCTGCAAAACGTTTTGCATCGTTATAAATCTTGCTTTCAGTTTTTGAACTTGCAATAACAGAACGTTCCAGAATTGCCAGTTTCACTTTCTGACGGGGAGCAGTTTTTTCCATTACCTGGATAATCTGTGTCCCCTGAGCATTTTTAAACGTGAAAACTTCGTTTGTACCTTTGGCAAATGCATCGTTTAAGATTCCTTTATCAAGACCCTGAGTATCTTCAGTAAGCCATCCTATTTCACCACCGTTGGCAGCAGTCTGCTCAACAGCCGAGTATTGTGCAGCCAACGCTCCGAAATCAGCACCCCCTTTAATAGCACCAATAATACTGTCCGATTTTGATTCAGCATCAGGTGTCAGGAAGATATGACGTAATCTAACAGAGTCAGGAGATGAAATCCCTGTTTCCATAATCTTAGCCATTGTATAGGTATTATTCTGAAATACCGGACCATATACGGCTCCGGCTCCGTTGCCAAAAGCAAATTCTTTCAGATGAGCAGGAACAGTCTGTGCATTGTAGTTTCTACCCGTATAAGGAATATCCGAGTTTTGATTTACCAGTTCCACGATATCAGTTGAAGTCGTAAATTCATCCTGCAGACTGTTGATGAATTCTTCGGCAGCAGTAAAGTCTTCCTGCTGTGGCTGAACATCAAAGCTTACAAATTTAAGTGAGACATTCGGTTCCTGACGGAAACGTGCAAGCTGATTGTTATAGTACTCTTTAATTTCTTTGTCGGAAACGCTGACTTCTGCATCAGGCACTGCAAAGTAAGGTTGAACCACGTAATTTGCATCAATCACCGGGAGTGACGACTCAAAATTAGCTTTTGCTTCCAGTGTGTTTGCACCAATCGCTTTTGTTAACAATACGTTGTATTTTTCCTGTAAAATGGAATACTTAACTGTACGTTCTAGGAATTTCCATAATTTACGATATTCCTGAAGTGCCTGTTCCATGGAAGGGTCTTCTGCTTCTTCGTCTTTAAAGTTTAAAAACTGAATCAGCATCGGGCGACTGAAACGTCCGCTTTCATCCACAAAGAATCTGCGTTGCTGAATCATCGGATGAATGTTATTTCCAATAAGGCGGTCAGATAATTCTTCTTTGGTCACTGTTAAGCCCATCTTTTTGGCTTCTTCATTCAGTAACTGTTCACGAACATACTGATCCCAGACAAAGGCACGCATCTGTTGCATGGTCACTTCATCGATATCCTGCATACCTGTTTCATATTTCTGAAAAACAACAATCTGATCGATTAATTCCTGGTATTCTGCGATATTTATTTTTTCTCCGTTTACAACAGCCACGGTCTCCCTTGACTGACTGAAAAACGTAGAACCCTGGGTCAAGAAATCCCCGATTATAAATGACAGCAGCGCTACTCCCACTACTACGATTAATAATACTCCTTTGCTTCTGATCTTTTCTAACGTTGCCATTGCGCGATCTTAAATGTGTTTAGTGTTGACAATTATTACATGTTTTTTTGAGGGCACGAATATACGAAATTAATTTTTAACTGCCCAAAATTAATCTTATTAATTCAATTCTGTTATTGGTTACCTTGATACATTTGATTGTAAACTCATCAATATGAACCACTTCGTTTAGTTTTGGGAAGTGCTGATGGTGATGAAGGATAAAACCGGCTATTGTTTCGTAATTGTCCGACTCAGGGATTTTTAAATCGAATTTTGAGTTTGCAAGTTCCACTTCCATTCGCCCCGAGAGCAGGTATTCCTTCTCTGATAGCTGTTTGGCTATGTATTCCCGGTTGTCGTGCTCGTCTTCAATCTCTCCGAATATCTCTTCGAAGATGTCTTCCAGGGTAATTATTCCGTCAGTGCCCCCGTGTTCATCTACTACTACAGCAATGCTTTTTTTCTGTTGCATAAACAGTTTCATTAACTTGTGAGCCGACATGTTCTCCGGAACAATAGGAATTTGTTTTATATGATCCCTCCAGTCTTTCTGATGTTCAAACATCTCCGATGAATGGATATATCCTACAATATTATCAATATTATCTTTGTATACAGGTATTTTTGAGTATCCGGTTTCGATGAATGTTTGCTTAAGAACATCAACATCCGTATCCATATTTAGCGCTACAATCTCAGTTCTGGGTACTGAGCAGTCGCGCAGCTTCACTTTAGAGAAATCAAGTGCATTCTGAAAGAATTTAACTTCCGATTCAAGTTCATCACTGTTATCAGTCCCGTCAACACTTTCCTGAATCAGGTAGCTTAAATCAATGCGGGAGAATACAGTTTCGTTAGTATCGTTTTGGGAATCCCGAAACAACATTCGCAGTATTAACTGTGATAGTTTTGTGCTGAAAACCGCAACAGGATATAGTAAAGCATAAAACAACAGTAAAAGCCACGAAAAGGCCTTCAGCCACACATTCGGATTTACCCTGAAAATGGTCTTTGGTAGGAATTCACCCGTGAAAAGTACAATTATAGTTGCAATAACAGTCTGGAGTGTTGTAATTAAAAACTGATTATTGACAGGAGCCAGGACCGGTTCCAATATAGTTGCCATCAACATACCATATACTACCAGGGTAATATTGTTACCTACAAGCATAGTGGAAATGAACTGCTGAGGATTATTAAAAAAGATAGCCAATATGGATGAGCTAAGATTTCTTTGTTTCTTTTCCAGTTCAAATCTCAATTTATTTGAGGATACAAAGGCAATCTCCATCCCTGAAAAAAAGGCGGAGAGTATCAGTGAGATAAGAATGTAAACGATGGTATTCAAGTAGTAAGTATCTGTATTCTGACTGCAAAGATAAACAAAGTTCAGACAATTAAGGAAATAAAAAAAGTAAAATTAATTTTGTCAAATTAAAATAATGAAGTACCTTTGCAGTCGCTTTTCAAAAAAGATTCAGTAGCTCAGCAGGTAGAGCACATCCCTTTTAAGGATGGGGTCCTGGGTTCGAGCCCCAGCTGAATCACTTAGTATTGATAAGCACTTGTGTTGATTCAGTAGCT
>JAQUYE010000160.1 GCA_028691965.1 Paludibacter sp.
AGGAACGTGGTAGTGACGGACCGTATATATACCCTGCATCACGGGTAATCCCCGAATCAAAATCCTTTTGGAAACTATTAAACAGGTTCTGCACACCTCCGTTTAACTGTAATATCACTCCGCCATCTATACGAATATCGTATGCCAGTTTCAGATTTACGTCGTAAAAATCAGGAGTCCACACTTCAGTGTCCATCGAGGTGTCGGGACCAAAATGCTGAACCGGCATAGTACCGGTGTAGGTACCTGAGAGTGAAAGCGTGAGTGGCTTCACCGGCGAATAGCTGTAGGTAAGGTAGCCATATCGTCCCGGCGAACGGAACATGTGGCGGGTAGGGGCTAACGAAGGATTTTTACTCCAGGTTTGAGCCTCTTTGTATAAACTACTCTGGAAGGTGAACCCGGCTTGCAGGGAACTATTGGCCGAGGGAACTATTCTCGCTTCCAGGTTGATGCCTTTTACTACAGCTCCTAATCCGTTGGTGCGTGTTAAGATGGTATTACCCATCAGGTCGGTGCCTGATTCCTGTAGGTAAAACACATCGTTTATGTCGGTGTAAAACCCTTCTATAACAAAATTTGACTGTAGCTTTCCAAGGTCAGGGTTAAACTCTGCAGATGCACTAAAGCTGTTGGAGTGCTCAGGTCGTAGTTGTTCGTCGAGAACAATCAGCTGAACTTCTCCTCCCACAGCAGTGATGTGCAGGTCTTCGTCAAAAGCCTGAGGTGCCCGGAATCCTTTAGCAAAGCTTGTTCGCAGATTAACACGATCAGTTGGGTTATACCGGATGTTGATACGGGGACTAAGAATTGGTTTTTCTATCAGGTTGTGTTTATCGAACCGTACACCGACTAACAAACTAAGTGATTTATTCTTCCATTCGTTTTGAAGGAAAGCACTCGAGATAGCAACGCGTTGATCAATGTCACGATCGTAAGCCAACTGAATATCTTCCAGGTGATTGAAGCTGTATTCGGCTCCCATGGTAAGGTCGGCAGGCATAAACAAGAGTCGCGACATCGCAAGTACATACTGTCCGCCGGCAACCATCGACAGGTCGTTTGTCAGTCCATAGGCATTCGGATCCTGTTCTGCTCCGTAATAACTATCACGACTGATATGTTGCATCGAGCTGTAGAGTTGGGCCCGGTGACGATAATCGGAACTAAACACTTCCCATTTAAGTCCGCCACTATTGATGAGATGATCAGTTTGTTCGGTTATGTCGGCATTATGTGCCGGCAAATGAAGTTTGTTTCCTCCTCTGCGGAATTCCTCAAGGTTGTGGTATTCGAGCGTTAGTTTGCTTTGAGTTGAAGTCTTGAAGTAGCTCCGAAACCCCAGATTATTGGAGCGGATAAGTCCGATTTCGGTAAAGCCGTCGTTGTTGGCATCCCAGGCTTCACGTTGCCGGGTGGAGCCATACAGACTCACACCGGCTTTATGATTATCAGAAATCAGTGCTGCATTTACGGAGGTATTAATATCTGTCTTGCTGCCTCCGATTAATAGTGCATTGGATGATAGGGTAAGTGAGTTTGAAAGCGGTTCCTTGGTTATAATATTAATGGTACCTGCGATAGCATTTGAGCCAAATAGTGCAGAACCACCACCACGCACGATCTCCACTCGTTCGATCATGTTGGTTGGTAGTTGCTCAATACCATAGACTCCAGCCAATGCGCTGAATATGGGGCGACTATCAATAAGTATTTGTGTATACGGTCCTTCGAGTCCGTTGATACGTACCTGTTGAAAGCCACAGTTCTGACAATTATTCTCTACGCGCAGACCCGGTTGGTAGTTCAGGCTCTGAGCCAGACACACCGAATTGGTAGTTTCAAATAATTTAGGCGTGATGATATTTACGATATTGGATGCTTCACGACGTTTCGTTTCATTGCGGTTGGCAGAAACAACTACATTGTCGAGCATCACAGCATCCTCTTCCAGTTCGAAGTTCACTTTAAGGATAGCTCCCGGTTCTACTTCCACCGGTATCTCTACCATTTTAAAGCCAATCCCTGAGGCGACGAGCAAGTGATTCCCCGCCGGGACGTTGTTGATTGTATAATGACCACCTGCATCGGTAGCGGTACCGATGGTAGTACCTTTCACTGATATGTGGATATAGCCGATGTGTTCGTTACCATCTTTGAGAACGGTATGGCCTGACAAGGTAGCTGCCGGAGATGAAGAATTAGTAGTGTAGGCAGGATGAGCATGCAGGTTTGACGAAAGCGAAACAAGCAGCATGCCCATGAAAAGAAATAGAATTCGTTTCATGAATTAATTTTATTAAAATGGAAAACTAAAATGCAGACAGGATTAGAAAACCATTTTAACAGGAGGAGGACGCAGAAAAAGCCGGTTGTGAAAGTAAAAACTGATTGGCTCTGTGGAACCTTTAATCCGGAAGATTGCCAGCAACAGTCCGTACGCAACCGGCAGGTAGCTTATGCATGTTTTAAGCAGTGATGAGTGAGCCAGAACTGATAGTACAGTGAATTCTGCAGAAGTATGCTGGTGACTGTTTGACTCTGAAAAAGGGTGTGAATGTACATACGACTTACCATCAATGGTATGTGTATGAGGAAAGAAGTTGATGCCGGCATAAAACACAACGAACAACAGCAGGAAATGCAGTTGTACCCATCGATTTCGTAAATGCCGGAAAGATTTCATCATTCAAAAGCAATTAATCTGCTGCAAAAGTACTACTTTCCGACGCGGGTTGCAATAGCCCGGGTATCCCCATTTATTGGTATTTTGCAACACACCTTACTATATAATGTAGTAATAAATCACTACTACGAACTAATCGTGATTTTTTTTTATCTTTGTCCTTTCATCAAAATTAAGTTTATATGCACGAAGAAGATAAAGTTACCGGTCTGCCGGAGAATGCGTCGCGCGAGTTAGCGCCGGGTGAAGAATATGTACCCTTAATGCGATCAGATAAAGTTTACCCGGAAGTTAATTTCCGGTCGGTATTCTGGGGATTACTGATGGCGGTATTATTTTCGGCAGCAGCAGCTTACCTGGGCTTAAAGATAGGTCAGGTATTTGAAGCAGCTATCCCGATAGCCATTATTGCTGTAGGATTATCAGGAGCTTCCAAACGTAAAAATGCCCTGGGTGAGAATGTGATAATTCAATCCATAGGTGCAAGTTCGGGAGTAATTGTTGCAGGTGCTATCTTTACCTTGCCGGCGCTTTATATTCTTCAGGAAAAGTATCCTGAAATAACCGTCAGCTTTATGCAGGTGTTCCTCAGCTCGCTACTTGGTGGTGTATTGGGGATCCTCTTTTTAATTCCGTTCCGGAAATACTTTGTCTCCGATATGCACGGCAAATATCCATTCCCCGAAGCAACTGCAACAACACAGGTGCTGGTGTCGGGTGAAAAAGGCGGTGACCAGGCTAAACCGCTTATTATGGCAGGA
>JAQUYE010000061.1 GCA_028691965.1 Paludibacter sp.
GCTCACATTCATTTGTATTACGCATGGACTAAGTTAGTTAGCGTCTATCAAAAGGCAAAATTTATTATTGGAAAATTATATTAACACCTAAGTTTTCATTATCTTTGATATCTAAATTCATCAAGAATATGATTTCACCAAACAAAAGATACCAAGTTTTTATCAGTTCAACTTTTACAGACCTTAAAGAAGAAAGAGCTGAAGTAACACAAGCCATTTTAGAATTAGGTCATATGCCATATGGGATGGAGGCCTTTCCTGCTGCAAACGAAACTCAATGGGAATGGATAAAAAAAGCTATTGAAGAATCAGATTATTATATTGTGATAATAGGCGGTAAATATGGTAGTGTTAATTCTAAGACAGAAATTAGCTATACAGAAATGGAGTATCGTTATGCTGATGAAAAGGGAATCCCATCAATTGCCTTTATTATTGATGATAGCGTTGATTTACCTAAAAGTAAAATTGAAACAGACCAAGAGAAAGTTGATAAATTATTATCTTTCAAAAAGTATATTGATAGTAATAAGCTACGAAAATCATACACTTCCAAAGAAGATTTAAAAGCAAAATTATATCCAAGTTTTTTGCAACTAATTCGTCAATGTCCAAGAGAAGGTTGGATTAAAGCTAATTCGTTGAAAGAATACACTCCGAATAGTGAAGTCCTAAAATTAGTAAAGGAAAATCAATCGTTGAAAAATAGTTCTGAGCTGGTTCAAGGCGAAGAATCTTTGCTTATCGAATATAGGATAACTATTGATAATTGGGGGTTCACTCAAGAAACATACAAAGAGGACTCAATAGTTTTATCATGGGATATAGTATTTTTTTCAATAGCTGAAACAATGTATTTAAATGGTCGTATTGATTATTCATCTTTAAAACGAACTATCGAATCGCATATATACAAAATGATACAAAACACTTTGCCACCTGAGAAAGATAGTCGCTATGCTGTGCGTGTCAATGATGATTTTATTCAAGATTATTTATTACAGTTTGAAGCTTTAGGTTATATCACAACGTATAATGCATATTGGGAACTAACTAAAAAAGGACGCAAACATTATATTGCCCATAAAGCTATTAAAAAGTCAGGGACGGAATAAGGGACGGAAATTTTGCTTATGATTGACATCTTCACGTTCCTGAATGAGAGATACAAATCATATAATCATCTTATAATAACCAAAATATAAATCAAATAAAGTCATTTGACTGCAAAAAGGAGCTACCGTCCATACCGCAAAAAACCTCTTATAATCAATCGATTGTAAGAGGTTTTTTTGTGGAATTGCACGACATCTTTTAGAAAGTGCAGCCCACAACAACCCGGAGTGTATAGCGAAAATTGGGTGGGGTGTTGTTACATCAATATTGTAGATTAGTTTTGTAGTGTAAATTCCAGTAGTATTAATAGCATCTTTTTTAATTGCTACATTCTTCCTATACTTTTGGGAATTAATATACAGAAAAATTAGTAAAGATCCTAATTTGATGGGTTAAGCAGGAAGGGATTTCTCAGTTTCTCTTTCATTTATATCACGAAACTGGCAACAACGCTTGTTTATTGCCGAATTTGTGATACATTTGCCTGCATATTTTTTCACATGATTACAACAGCCGACATATTAAATTTTGCATTCACCCACAAGGTGTTTACACGCAAAGAACTAATCAGTGATTTGAAAAGTCAATCTCAAAAAGAATCACTTGGTTCACTGTCTGAACAACTGGATAGACTGCTAAAATCGAAACAGTTAGTTCGCCTTAAACATGGCGTTTATGCGTTACCTGATAATGCCAGAAGGGAGTTTTATGTCCCCGTTTCAGAAGAACTGAAACAAATAAATCAGCAAATCAAAACTAATTTTCCATTTGCAAATTATTGTCTTTGGAATAGCAATGCACTAATGTCGTACATGCACCACATACCAAACTTAAAATTCATATATGTGGATGTGGATCGTGAAGCCGCTGAATCTGTTTTCAATTTGCTAAATACCGATAGTTCATTAAGAGTTTTCTTAATGCCTGATCAAACCGACTTCGACCGTTACATTAGCGGCTCCGATGCCATTATCATTCGTCCTTTAATATCTGAATCGCCATTACAATTAGTGGAGGGCATAAACACCCCAACAATAGAAAAAGTACTGGTTGATATGGTGGGTGATGTGGAACTTTCATTTGTACAGGGGGCAGAGATAAACTATGTTTATACAACGATTTTTGAAAGGCACAACGTAAATAAAAACAAGCTTTTACGCTATGCCACCCGTCGGGGACGAAAAGAAGAAGTCGAAAAACTAATAAATGCCATTAAATTATGATTCACCCCGATAGTCGGACAATCGAATGGATGACGCAGGTCGCTGAGGAGAATAAATTTCCGGACATTGCACTTATTGAGAAATCGATAAGGGCGTTTTCTCTACTCGAATCCTTGGTGTTATCGGGTTGCCCGTTTGTATTTAAAGGTGGTACGGCATTAATGCTTCACATGGATAGTGCAAAGCGACTTTCCATTGATATTGATATCATTTGCCCTCCCGGAACAAACATTGAAAAATTTGTACAGAAACATGCTCAGGAATACGGCTTTGGTGATGTAAAATTAGTAAAACGGGTCGCACCGAACAATATTCCGAAAACACATGCAAAATTCTTTTATCAGGTAGCTTATGTTACCAATACCGAAACAGAATGCATTCTGCTCGATGTATTGTTTGAAAATATTCATTATCAAGAAATTGAGAAAGTGCCCATTCAAAGTCGTTTCTTGAAATTAGAAGGAGAGCCCGTTATGGTAAAGGTACCAAGCAAAGCCGATATGCTGGGCGATAAATTGACTGCTTTTGCCCCAAACACTACGGGTATTCCTTATTTCAAAGGAGATAAAGATTGTTCTATGGAAATCATAAAGCAGCTTTTTGATATTGCCTCTTTGTTTGACGTAACCAACGATTTAAAGGTGGTTGCTGAAACATTCCAAAAGTTTGCTGCCGTTGAGTTGAAATACCGAAATCTCGACCCTGAAAACATAGCTCAGGTACTTGATGATATTTTTCAAACCTCACTGTGTATATGTTTGAGAGGTCAGGTAGAACCCGACACTTTCAAACTCCTTCAAACAGGAACAAAAAGAATACAAAGCTTTATCCATAGTGAAAAATACAATATCGACAGCGCCATTACCAACGCTTCTAAAGCGGCCTATCTTTCTACGTTGATTGCGAATGGAGTGACAACCGCAGTTCATTTCGACTCTCAAAATATCGAGCCTTTGCGGGATGCTGTAATAAATGAACCATTAAATACAAAGCTCAACAAACTCAAAAAATCCAATATCGAAGCATTCTTTTATTGGAATGAGATAGCTAAAATGACACAAAACTAATTAAACAGATTACGTAGCAGGAATTATCTAACTATATGTATAGTACTCCCTATTCTTTGTACGGCCTAAGCTGGTTTTTTGTTTTTATTGAAATCAATATAACCAGATCATGTTAACCTGTCTTCCACACAATTTTGTTCAAGGAAATTTAATTTGCCTTTACCATAAAAGAAATTCTTCTGCTTTCGCCCGCAGTTTCGATGTTTAGAACATATACTCCCGGCTCAAGGTTAAGGTCGTTTATCAGGTATCTTTCTCCGTCGGATGAACTTATCCTATCATGAAGCTTTCTGCCACTGATATCGAAAATGCTTACGTTTACGTCAGTTGTAGTGTTTTTACGGAAGAAAAAACTCAGCACGTCGGTTCTTGCAGGATTAGGAACAACCTGTAGAACATCCGTTTGCACGGCTGCATCTGCCAGGTTGGTTATTTCGTCATGCCCTATCCTTACCTGGGTTAGACTGTTCCAGTTCTGACCACCCTCAGAGTTTCCGTTACAAATGATACGAACATATCGCGCCTGAGTTGGGGTGAACGTGTAGCGTTCCAGTCCGGTACTTATACCACTGCTGACTCCGCCTGTAAGTACAGTCGTAAACAGCTCGTCGTCGGTAGAAACCTCAATGTCGAAGTAGCTGTTTCGTTGATCTCCGAGATAAAAAGCAATATCAACAGCCCACACATTGAATGTGTTTCCTAAATCAAACTTTATCCATTGACCAATTCCCGGCTGACTCCAGCGGGTATTCAGACTGTTGTCGATGGTATGAGAGGGCGGGTTACCGAACTGATTGCCTATTGCAGTCACAGTAATGGTTGTGTCTATATCGGTTAATGGTACAGTGTAGTAGGCACTTCTTCTGCTATTTGCTTCCAGCACCTCGCCATCTGTTCCGGTTATATTAAAAACCTCTACCGTGTAAGGGCCATAGGGTAATGATTCATTCAAATGAAGCGTTACTGTATAAGTGCCATCAAAAGTTGCAATACCATTAATCGGTTTTGCATTCAACAAATAATTAGTTGGATCAGTCGCAGAAGCCGGGTCAAGCACTTCACTGAACACAAGTTTCATCTGATTTGGATTCTCTATCTGCACATCACTAAGGTTGATCATTCTTTCGGGCATCTCACCTGTTGCCATATGCAACATCTCACTGGCAGCAAGCAAAAAGGCACCCACGCCAAAATCGGCTGTCGATGTTGCGCTTACCGATTGATAGGGGTTTGCGTTCTCGCCGATTGGCTGTACATAACCCACTCTGCCGTCGGACTGCAAAGCGACATTCGTCAGGTAATCCCATGCCTTCTCAACAGTAAGTCCGTACTCCTCTACGCTTACAATGCCCTTGTTTATTCCCCACAGATATCCATAGGTATAGAATGCTGTTCCGCTGGTTTCAGGTCCGGGAGCATGAGCCGGATCAAGGAGACTGCGAGTCCAGTAACCTTCGGGCTGTTGGGCAACCTTTAGTGCGGCAGCCATTGCTCTGAAACGCTCCAAATAAACAGGGCGATGCTGGTCATCTTCCGGTAAATCTTCGAGTATCCGTGCGAATCCGGCAAAAACCCACCCCGAACCCCGAGCCCAGAAATCTTTCAAACCGTTAATTGTTTCATGTTTTGGATACACATACTTTGCATCGCGGAAATACAAGCCTTCATCGGCATCGTACATAATACTGTCGGCATAGGAGAAATACTCAAATAATTTCTCCAGATAAAGTGGGTTTTCGGTAATCTTATACAAACGGGTCATGACCGGCATCACCATATACAGGCCATCGGCCCACCACCAATAATCATTATTGGAGGTACTCATCTGGTACTCCATCACTTCGAGAGCACGCGCAATTTTGTGTGCTTCAGGATCAATATGGTACAAATCGATATATACCTGAAAGCAAATCTGATAATCGCCAAATAATACATAATCATTTGACTCACCGTAGGAATATTTCCAGTTTTCTTTACTGTCTGATCTCGCTCCTTTCCATTGGTTGAGGTCCGACCAGGCATATGAATAATCGTAATAGCGTTTGTTTTTGGTGGCTTGATAGGCCGCCATATTTCCGGTATGATATGCAGCCCGGTTCCAGAATGAATTTCCGTGATTGGGATTTCTGTCCTGCCAGTAGTTGTTGGCTTTATGTATAACACTAACTACCTCAGTTTTGGTGGGGAGGTTTATTGCGTTTGCCAAGCTGAAGTTGCTCAGCAACAAAAGGAAAACAATCAGATGTTCGGCTTTTTTCATGATTATTTCTACTACTACCCGAATAGATAAGTAAGGATAGTTTTTTTATCTTTTCTATTCGGAATCACTAAACTATAAGTGTACAATAGTACGTATACAAAGATAATCTATTTGGAAAGCCTTTTTAGGTTAAAATAGAGTCATTTCAGGTTCTAATCGTATCAATTTACGATCAGTTTATGCACAGCTGGTGATGCTTTGTGTGTCTGTATGTGCGCTGTCAGTGTTTAACTCTCTTTATATACTCTTTCGGACTCTCGTTGAAATACTCTTTAAAACATTTGGTAAAATACGATGGTGAAGTAAAGCCTGTATCATAGGCTATTGCAGAGATTGTCTTTTCAGAGTTGAGGAAGAGGTGCTCTGCTGCTTGCAGGCGAATAATACGTACCAGCTCGTTAGGGGCATAATTAGTGAGTGATTTAATCTTTCGATACAGCTGCACACGCGATAATCCCAGGCTTTTTCCAATATCATCTACATTCAAATCGCTGACGATCAGATTATCTTCTATCACCTTCCTGAATTTGGCAATAAAACTTTTGTCAATTTCGGCTACCTGTTCTTTTCGTTCGCCAAAGGTGAGATTTTTCTGGAAATACTCTTTTACCTTTTCGCGGTTTTCAATCATTTTTCTGACACGTATCTTCAACAGGTTTTCATTAAACGGTTTAGGGATGTATGCATCAGCTCCACTCTCAAATCCCATGGCGCGTTGTTCGTCTATCGCACAGGCTGTAAGCAAAATTACGGGGATATGACTGGTACTAATGTTTTCTTTGATGTTTTTACACAACTCAAACCCGTCCATTAAATCCATCATTACGTCGCTTATTATCAGCTCAGGGACCTGCTTCATGGCTTTCAGAAATCCCTCCTGACCATTTACAGCCTCACTGATTTCAAACTCATTGTGGAGTAATGTTTTTATGTATATCCGTACATCGGCGTTATCTTCGACGACCAGAATGCGGGGTTTGTTGGTGCTGTTTAAACTGATTTCTTCATCCTGCTCCGAACTGCTGTTTGCATGTTCAATCAATTCCATTTCTTCGTCACGGCTGAAATTGTTGCTGAAAACAGGATATTGTTCATTAACCGATATGTCTTTTTGTTTGAATGGAATCACAAAGCTAAAGCTTGTTCCTTTTCCTTCGTTACTTTTTACCTCAATAGTGCCGTTGTGCAGCTCTACTAACACCTTTGTTAATGCTAATCCTATTCCCGAACCCGCCATTAAATGATTGGCTTTGTAGAACCGATCGAAAATCTGATGAATGTGTTGTTCTGAAATACCGGGTCCCGAATCGCTGATGGTAAACCGGGCAACGTGTTCGTTGTTTTGTGTTTCTTTCGATAAATGGATTTTAATAGTGCCATTTTCGGGAGTAAACTTTAGTGCATTGGAAATCAGGTTGTAGCATATTTTTTCCATCTTATCCGAATCGAACCAAACGGTATAATCATCGTCACTTGCCGAAAACTTAAGGTGAAGGTGTTTTCGTTTGCTTAATTCCATAAAGGATTCACAGATGTCGCTAATAAATAATTTCAGGTCGCTGAGTGTAAAATACATCTGCATTTTGCCGTTCTCGTAGCGTCGGAATTCAATAATCTGATCGATCAACTTCATCAATACCTGCACGTTTTTACGCATTAAATTAACCAGTCGGCTTCCATCGGTACTCAGTTTCTCATTTTGAATAATGCTTTCGAGCGGTCCGTGTAGTAATGTCAGGGGAGTTCAGAATTCATGCGATATATTGGTGAAAAATACGAGTTTAGCCTGCGTGGCATCTTCGAGGTTCTTCGAAAGAGTAATTAACTGATCACGTTGTTCCGAAAGCTCTTCTTTTTGTCGGTTGATGGCCAGATTCGTAAGTCCTAATTCACGGTTGACCCTGTTTTTATGACGGTAGGAACGGAACAGCAAAACGAGCAACACAAGAATTATAAAGAGAACTGCCAGCGAGAAATAGAGTAAAATACGTTGTGTGCTGTATTGTGCCAGATTTAAATCGAGAACGGTGTTGAGTTGTCCGATACGGTGTTGATGTTGAATAATCTGGTCAGTCTGAAGTTTCAACACCCTGGCATTGGTGTTGTCAACTACTGCTGTGTAAAGGATATTTTCCCGTTCGTAGGGTTCGTTTCTCAGAATGCGAATTGCGGTTTGAACGGCCTTCTCGCCTCCTGTAGGGTAGATGAAAGTTGCGTCGATGGTTCCGTTGAGTACTTTTTGGATTCCACCATCGGTACCTGGTAAGGCATCAATTCCTAAAATAACCGGCTTACTACTGCTGCCTGCTATCCGAATCGCTTCGTATGCACCTGTTGCCATTTCATCGTTGTGTGCAAACACCAGATCGATGGTTGGAACTTTCTGCAGGGCATCGGTCATTTTTTCATTTGCCTGAGAGCGTAACCATCCACCATCGTTTTCGTATACAATTTTAATCTCAGGATAGTTTCTGATAACACTAAAAAACCCTTCATGGCGTTCCTTATCGGGAGTTGATCCCTTTAATCCACGAATTTCCACTACATTCCCTTTGCCCTTTAGCAAATTGGCGGTATAAACTCCCACCTCTTTTCCAATCTGAAAATTATCAGCTCCTACAAAGGCGGTATACTGGCTATTGCTGGTTTTCCGATCTACCAATACCACCGGAATACCTTCGTTCATGGCTTTTTCGATGACCGGAGTAAGTGGAACAGCTTCGTTAGGCGAAACAATAATCAAATCCACCCTGTCGGCAATAAAACTTTCAATATCACGGATTTGTTTCTGATTACTGTCGAATGCCGTTTTTATAACCACATGCACATTGGGGTGAAAGGAAGCTTCCCGCAGAATTTCTTCGTTCATGGTTTGTCGCCATGCATCATCGCTACACTGAGAAACAGCTATTCTCAGGTCCTTTTCAGGAGTGTCGAACGAGCACGAAGTGCCCAAAATGAGCATTAGTACTATATAAAGTGTGTTTTTCTTCATTGAGTGTGTTTTCTCTCGAAATCGGTTAAAAAGACAAATATAGATGATTCAGCTTGTACTTCATGCACAAAAAACCAACAAAACGATACGTTCGATTGGTTTTAGGAGTTCAATTCGTTGCTGAGGCTTACTTTATTTCCTTTTTCCTGTAAGCGACTCCGGCAAAACAGGCATAGCTCCCTTTTGGGTACACACAAAAGCGGATACTTCCACAGCAACGGCATGAGCTTCAACAATTGATTTGCCTTGCAGCAACGAGGCCACAAAGCCGGCTGTAAACGAATCACCGGCACCTACTGTGTCGACAACTTCAACCAGGGGGGTGGGTTTAAAAGAGCTTTCGTCGGGAGTAATGACATAACTACCCTGCGTTCCCTTTGTAAGTACTACCATCCTGAGTGAGTAATCCGTTACTAATTTTTTGCAGATCTCCATTTCTGATTTGTTTTCCCATCCGAACAGTGCGGCAACCAGCACCACTTCGTCGTCGTTGATCTTCAGGATATTGCAGCGCGTAAGGGAATGATCAATTAACTCCTGTGAATAAAAATGCTGACGCAAATTAATGTCGAATATTTTCAGTGCATGTTCGGGAACTAAATCGAGGAAGCGGTTAATGGTTAACCGTGAAGCCTCGTTACGCTGTGCAAGTGAACCAAAACACACCGTCGAAGTGTTCCGTGCCAATTGTTCCATCTCACTGGTAAAAGGAATATTGTCCCATGCCACTCTCTGACAAATCTCGTATTGAGGAACTCCTTTTGTGTCGAGGGTAACCTGTACCGTTCCGGTAGGGAAGGGCGTTTTTTCAATACTGAAGCGAAAATTCTTTTTGCTCAGACAATCAAGGATTTCTTCTCCGGGTTCATCATTTCCTATAGCACTTACGGCACGACCATCCAGACCGAACTGCGAAACGTGATAGGCAAAATTGGCTGGTGCACCCCCCAATACCTTACCACTTGGGAAAACATCCCATAGAATTTCACCAATACCTACCACAACTGCATTCGGTTCAAGCTTGTAAAGTGGCGAATGTATGCTAAAAGTGGATGGGTGGTTTGGTACGCTCTGATTGTTTTTCATTGTATGTGTCATGTTGTTTAAAATTTGCGGTACTGTGTTTTTTAAGTTTCTTTCCGGGTGTTAGAGTCCTAATTCCCGCTCTATCAATTCAAGCGATTTTCCTTTCGTTTCGGGAATCCAGATCTTCACAAAAATAAAGGCTATAATGCTGAAAATCCCAAAGACGCCAAACAGATAATGCAAGCCCAGTGAACCCTGAATTACGGGAGCGAAATACACCGTAAGGAAAGTGCATAGCCAGCTCACTGCAGTAGAAAACGACATGGCTAACCCTTTGATGCGGTTAGGATAAATTTCGGAAATAATAACCCACATAACCGGAGCAAATGAAGCTGCAAAGAAAGAAATATACACCAATAGTGCCACCAGTACACCCACACCATTTTGCACAGGCCGGGCAAACTCGAAAGTCAGGTAGCCCAACGAAACAATCATTCCGGCTGCTCCCCACAATAATAAGGTTTTTCGTCCTTTTTTGTCGACCATCCATAAAGCTACAATGGTCATCAGGAAGTTCACCAGCCCCACTATCATAGCCTGCATCACCGAGTCGGTCTGAGCCGAACCCGCAGCTTTGAAGATCTCAGGCGAAAACATAATTACTGCGTTGATACCGGTTATTTGTTGCAGGGCAGCTAATAGTGTTCCGATGAGTACGATCTTTCCGGTTTTACCTTTGAAAAGGTCACTGAACAGCATTTTCTCTTTTTTTTGCTCAGCATGCAATGCTTTTTCCATCTCGGGTAATTCGGCCTCCACCAGCTTGCGCCCCCCTATATTGGTCAGTACGTTTACAGCCTCCTCTTTTTTACCGTGTGCCAGTAACCAACGTGGACTTTCAGGAAATTTCAATATCAACAAAAAGAAAAATACCACACCAAATATACCCGGAACTGCCAGCATATATCTCCAGCTACTATCGCCGAGATCCATCAGAAAATAATCAAAAATATAGGCCAGTACAATACCGATGGTAATAGCAAACTGATTGAACGATACCAAACGACCGCGATTGTGCGCCGGCGCGATTTCTGAAATATACATCGGCGCCACTACCGAAGTTGCACCTACTGCAAATCCCGATAAAACCCGCATCACCGTGAGCATGGTAGCCGATTCAGCCAGGGCGCAGCCAAAAGCTGATATAATGTAAAGCAGGGAGGTGAAAATCATCACCTTCTTACGCCCGTATTTCCCGGTGAAGTTTCCGGTGAAAAGTGCACCCACTAAACTTCCAAGGGTAAGAAGTGCAGCCACGGTCCCCAGGCCGCTGTCGGTAAGTGAAAATTCGCCTTTAATCATTTCTACGGCGCCCGAAATGCCCGCCATATTTAACCCGAAAAGTAAACCCCCATTGATGGCAACAAAGGTAATCCAGTAAAGATACTTGTTGTTTTGCATAGTATTATATATCCACGCTTCACTTTCAGAAAGTGAGTGCAAGTTGATTAATTAATTGAATAGATTGTAATGTTCCCGGCATTAACATGTCCGGAACTGGTGTATAATTTCAGTGTGTTCATTATTTCAGTAGGGAAAAAGACAGTGGTTAGTGCCAGTTCGCCTTCGTTGATGAATAGCTCGGCCGAAGCTTTATCCACCATCAACCGCACCTTGTACGCCTCTTTTTTTACCAGAGGGGCATTCATGCCTGCTGCAAATCGTCCCTCGAAATCAACAAGTCCGCTTTTTTGGCGATGAATGCTGATAAACCCGGTAGTCATATCAAACCGAAACTCAAGTTCTTCTCCTTTGCTGTTCAGAAGCATAAATCCAAATACTCCTGCATTGTGTGGTTGAAGTGTCATCTCCAGTTCGAAAGTGCCCTTATTAGTGTCGAGCAAGTTAGAAATAAGTGCTTCGTTTTCCACAACAAGATCGTTTTTTACCGATTCCGATGCACGCAAAGCGTTGGTTTCAACTACCGGATAGTTACTCACCACCAGGTGCCTGCCGTTATGCTTTATTTTTAATTCACGGGCAACAGTCATCGCACTTCGAAAATTTTTGGTTGGAACATTGTTGGCATAATCCCAATTGCTCATCCATCCCATAAAGATTTTACGTCCATCTGTTTCCGGAATATTACTCCAGGTAACGCCGGCATAATTGTCTCGTCCGTAATCCAGCCATAGCGGATAGGGAAGAGCTTCGGCAGTAAATGCTTTGCCATCGAAATCGCCGATGAAATACTGGGTAGCAGAACCACCGTTTGGACCACCGGGGTTGATACTCACCAATAGCACCCATTTTATTTTTTCTGCGAAGGTAAGAGGGATAAGGTCGGGGCACTCCCACACACCTCCGTGCGAGCCTATTCCATCACCAAACTCACTCAGGCGCGTCCATTCCTTAAGATTGGCGGAACCATAAAAGGTGATGGTTTGTTTGGTGGCCAGCGACATAATCCATTGATTCGATTCATTGTGCCAAAACACTTTCGGGTCGCGAAAGTCGGGAATGCCCGGATTCGGAATCACCGGATTACCTTCGTATTTAGTAAATGTACGTCCTTTGTCGGTACTATAGGCAATGGATTGCGACTGCACCTGTCCGGCGCTGGTATAAATGGCCACCATTGCATTTTTGCCAAATCCGGCAGTATTATTTACATCAATAACGGCACTTCCCGAAAATATTGAGCCCAACGAATCAGGTGCTAACGCATCAGGAAGGTAAGTCCACGAGCTGAGATCGGTGCTCACTGCATGTCCCCAGTGCATATTTTGCCATTTGGTTCCGTAAGGATTATGCTGATAAAACAAATGATATTCTCCATCGAGGTAAACCATGCCGTTGGGATCGTTCATCCAACCTAATTCGGGCGAGAAGTGAAAGTGCGGACGATAAGTTTCGTTATACTCAAAGGTAAAGTTGTCAGATTGTTTGATGTTTTTGATGCCGGGTATGTTCTTGTCGGCATTTTTAACAACAAGAGTAAATGTCTCGCCGGCAATGTTGTTAATATCCATTTTTACCCAATAGTCAATGTTTTTCTCAGCCAGCCGCATGTGGTTTACTGTTGCTTCATCGATGCCTGAATACTGAATTGTCACCTGTTTCTCCGGGGCATTGTCTTCTATCGGAAACAAAAGATAGGCCGATTCTGCAACCAGTTGTAAATTTACATCCCTGGTATTATTTCTGTCGAAAGTAGAACAGCTGACTAAACTGACAGTGATCATAATTGCAATGATTGTGTTTCTCATCCTGTGTTTTTTTAAAGTGATAATGTTGTTCGTTAGTTGTGCAAAATTAGAAGATGCTACTTGTTTTTAGTGTCATTTATGTTTCATGTTCGTGTATTTTCGATACATTTTACACCTGATTATTTAAAAATCTGTATATCCGAAAACCGAACCTGTCCGGAGTTGCTGAAAATCATCCACGGATTGTGTTCCATTGTAGAAATATGATTTGTAAAGGCTACATTCCCGTTTACATACATCACACAAACCTGTTTTTCAATAATCAGTTTCACATCAAATTGTTTGCTGTTGCTTACAATCAATGGTGTGAAGTTAAGCTCTTTAGTGTTGTGATACAGGAAAAGAGCCGGACAGTTGTACTGATTGTCGCCCGACATGTCAAAGACCAGTTTGTAACTTTCTTGCTGATCTTCGTAAGCGCCAAAGCCTATTCCAAATCCTTTTTCAGCTTCGGAAGCATCAATTTTCATTTCAATTTTCAACGAAGAGCTGTTGCGGTTAAAAACTACTTCGCTATTCCCCGACAGCGTAAACGAATTGGTGTTTTTTTCAACTGAACCTTTTTGTTTGATGTCTTTGAAATCGACCGTTTTCGGGAATTTTGCATTCAGGGCATCCGGAATAGCAGGGTATAGTTGTCCGCCGGGTTGTTGTACCAGCTTGTGTGTAATCAGATTTCCTCCCCATGTGAGTTCGTTCAGATTGGGTTGTTTGTCCTGCCCTGTTGATGCCCAACCACTTAAATACCGGTGTTGCCCATCGTAGGACGTTTTAGCAGCATACAGCCAAAGTCCGTCAAAGGTTTCGTGGTGACCGTTTTCGTCACGGCAAATCTCCCAGGGTCCATCCGGACTGTTTGCAATGCGATAAAATGTTTTACGATGATTGTCTCTGTTTATCCGTGAGAAAATCAGATACCATTTATTTCCTAACTTAAATACTTCTGCACATTCGGGCAGGTCGGTATCGGTCGGGAATTCATATATCCCGGGATTGTTGTTGTCGTTGGCTTTGTATAGGCTTTGTATTTCTTCCCAATTGTTCAGGTCGTCCGACTGATACCGAACAAGTACAGCGCGGTTATCGGTGGTTTGTCCGCCAACAAGCATCACATACTTGTTGCGGGTTTCGTCCCAATACACATCCGGATCGCGAAATTCAGAATTCTTACAGAAGGCCGGAGGCAGGATCTTAAAAGACGGTTTTTTATACCATTCGCCTGCTGATAAATCAGAGGCCAGTGTTGCTTTCGAGACCGTCGACGGAGAGGAAAACACTGTGTAAAAGAAATGATAGTTATTGTCTTTCCTGATACAATCTCCCGTACCCATATTGATGTCCCATTCTCCTGCTTGGCCGGTGAGTATCTGAGGCGTAGGAGTGTTAAGGGGTACAAAGCTGGCAAAGTCTTTTGTTTTGGTTCCGTAAATACCACCGGCCGGATATCCGGAAAATCTCCCTAACAGGAAATAGATGTAAAAAGTCTTATCCGCTTCGTTGTAATAGGGCATGGGATCACCGGTAACAGCATTGGCCGGTTTATAAAACGTTTGGTAAACTGTTGTAATAGCTTCAGCTTCAGTAGCAGTTGTCCTTTTGGTTAAGGTTTCATCGATTACAGGCTCGTTGTAACCCGGATTCGGTTCTTCGGGCGTGCAACAGGCCGAAATTGCGATTACTGATGCTAATAAAAGCAGGTTGGATCGTTTCATTTTGTCGAATGTTGTATTTTCCGTTGGTATAAAAGAGTGGTTGTCAAAATGCTGAGAAGGTGTAACACACTACCAGGTGCCGGATACCTGGTAGTGTGTTTTAGTTTACTCTTTTGGAAGTGCAGTTAACTCATCCCAATACATACGATGGGTTGTAAAACCACCCGCATCGTGTATATGAGGTGCTATCAGAATGTTGTTGATGACCGCTGTTCTGTTTTCGGGTATTTTGAAGATTAGTTTCTGCCATTTGCCTAACTGCTCTTCCGAATACCAGACTTTTAGCCAGTCTTTATTTTGCTCTCCATCCGACTGGATTTCCAGTTGAACGTCTCCCGCTACTTCTTTCAGCACCATAATGCTCAAACGGTCGTATTCGGCCGGATTGATATTCACTTTATAGCTGTTCCACAATGCTCCTCCCGACCAGGGTTTTCCTCCGGCATCGGTATCGTTTCCATCCCTGATAATAGATGCGCAGTAGGGAGTAGTGTTGATGCCATCGGTTAAAGGATTGGCAAAAGGACTTTCTACTGTAGCTGCAATATTTGCCCATACTGGTTTTATATCTTCCCCGTTGAACAGAATCAGACCCGGTGTGGCACCATGCTTAACTGTTACAGTATACGTAAACTGAAAGCCTGCATAGTTAAGGGTGTAAACAACAGGATTAGTGAAGTCGACCATTTCGCCGGCCGCCGGACTTATTATTGCACCTGTGGTATATTCAATTACCGGCGTCAGGGCTGTAAGATCGGTTCCTGCCGGAACAAATACATTGATGGTTCGTTTGGCTTCGTCGATATCGCCAACTGTATTGGCAACCTTAAACAGAGTGATCTTAGCCCTGGTTTCTTCTACTGTAACCTTGTAACTTGTATACACGTTTTTGTTATAAACTCTGTATTCTATCGGAGTAGTTGTCGATGAGCTGTAGTCCATTGATATGCCGGATGCAGGTGTGACTATGGCTCCATCTGAAACTGAAACAGAAGGGGCTAAGTCAGTCAAATCGGTGCCCGGAGGCATGAGCAGTTTAATGGTTTGTTTGGCGGTATCAATTGTGCCTTCCACGCCATCAATGGTGAAGGATAAAATATCCACTTCTGCATTCAAATCTACTGTGTCCCGTTCGACGTCGGTGCAAGCTGCAAAATTGAATGCCATCAATGCGATTGCTAAACTATATATAATTTTTTTCATACATGTATCATTTATCAATATCCAACATTTTGTTTGTATAAATACTTGCTAAACTTGATTTGTTGTTCAGGTATAGGCAAGTACTCGTGTTTGTTTCTGGTGAAGTTTGCACTGGAGTAATACGAGCGACGTTGTTGTTCGGTAGTGTAATATTCGTTCATTACAGGCTCTGATACACCCCAGCGTACCAGGT
>JAQUYE010000062.1 GCA_028691965.1 Paludibacter sp.
GCCTTTGCGCATCATCGAGTCGTTCAGTTTCCACGATTGCTGATCCATCAGTATGTCGATGGTTACCTGAGCCATCTGACCAACCTTTTCTTCGAGGGTCATCGACTGTAGTAATTGCTCTACACGCTCATCGTGTTTGCCGGCAAAAAGAAGTGATGTCACAACTGTTAGAACTAAGATTGAAATACCTTTCTTCATTTCTCAACAACTTATTTATTAATAATGGAATGAAAGAACTTCATTCGTAGGTCGTACCACTCATTCGGTGTGCCATGTCCCTGATCGTGATAAATCACCCATTTCTTTTCGGAAGTAATATTGTTAAAGCCTGCGAAATTGGTATGAGGCGGACATACTTCATCCTGTAAACCGGCTGCCATGTAGATAGGGCATTTTATGCGGGGTGCCAGGTTTTTAATATCAAAATAACTCAGCACTTCGTACACTTTTTCCCAATCGGCATAAGGTGTGTTGGCCACATATTCAGCCACATCACTGGCAGGCCAGTGCACGATTTCGAAATAGTCGCGGTAATCGCTCAGGAACGGAATGGTAGGTGCTGCTGCCCGGATTCGGGGATCAAGAGCACAGGCAGCCAGGGTAAAGGCGCCGCCCTGACTTCCACCTTCTGCTACTATTTTGGTTGAATCTACTTCGGGGCGTGAAACTAAAAAGTCGATAGCCCGTACCAGGTCGAGGAAGGCACCACGGTAGTAGTAGGTCTCTTTAGCTGCCAGTCCCCAGTTAATCCATTTCCCGTAAGCACTTACCGGTTTCTGAATTCCCTGTCCGCGCACTGAAAGTATAAATTCACAGAAGCCGGGTGTTCCATCGGTATGTGGGAAGTAGGCTTCAGATCCGTAACCCATGTAAACAGCTATTGCGGGGTATACGCCGGGAGCTTTTGGTACTGCATAATAGCCTTCAATCTTAGTATGCAGGTACGACATCATCTCCACGTGATAGATATTTTTCGCACCGGTTGAACGGTCGGGAAGCAAGGTTATCTTATAATCCGGTTGTACCAGGGCCAGGTCGGCCAGCGATTTTTCCCAGAAGGCATCAAAGTCGGGACGGGCATCTACCGGCGAAATAACTTTCTCAGGTTCGTAGCCAATGTTGAATTTCTCGGCATTACCGGTAGCACCATCCTTTTCAAGATAGAGTGTGCAGCGGTAGAAGCCCGGTTCGGGAAGCCGGAAGTTGATACGTTGCACTATTTTCTTGCGCGAACCCAGGGTAAGGGGAATTACCAGGCTGTCGACGGGTTGATTCTTATCGGTACGTAAAATGAAAACAACATTAAAACGGGACTTTCCGCGTAAAGTGTTGTTGAGTGTTAGTTCCATGTACTGTTCTTCTCCCTCCATAAACACCCATTCGTTGGCGGGGAAGTCGTAGGTCATCGTAATTGCATCGGCTGCCGACATGGGTCGTACAGTTGTGTGGGCCGTGGCCAGTCCACCTCCGCCTATTCCGTCGTATACACGAACAGCCATCAGGTTGGGTTGCCCGAAACGGATGAGCGAAGCCGGAACGATGTATTTTCGTTTTTCACCATACTTGCTTTCGTAGGAGGGGGGCATACTACCGGTTGTGCCGATCTTTTTCCCATTGAAATAGAATTCATCGGCATCATCCGCATTATCGTAACGAATCATGATGCCGCCATATTTTTTTACTGCAGCCGCCATGCCGGCAGGAAGTGCCAACTGCTTACGGTACCAGCCAAATCCATCCAGCTCAGGGAATCCCTGGTTTTCCCAGTTTGAAGCCGATGAGATAGTAGTCCAGTTACTGTCATCGAATGAGGGAGAAGCCCAAGTAGGGTTGTCGCCTTTTGAGAATTTCCACTGGTCATCCAGTTTAATTTCCTGTGCCGAAAGTTGCATCAGGATAAGAAGAGCGGTAACAAAAGTTGTAAATCGCATAATTGGTTACTATTATAGTTGTGTAATTCGTTTGTAACTGATTCTTTATTTCAGATCGGGCATTTCGTCTCTTGAAATCACATGGTCGTAGGTGAAGAACTTCTGCCACCAGGCTGCACCATTGTGAGAGTCGGAACGGGTATAGTCACCACTCCAGACCATAAACCATGACCACATATCGCCGTATTCGAGCATAAGCGCGGGGTCGGGTACAGCGCCGCATTCGCTGAGTGTAACTAATTTCCTGCCTCCGAAAATTTCTTTCACTTTATTAAATGCAATGTATTGCGAACCATGTTGATTCTCTCCGGGATAAATATCCATCCCCAGAATATCCACATATTCATCACCGGGATACCATTCGGCAGCAGTAGGAGCTACATCGGTGGTCCATACCCAGATCAGATTGTCGATTCCGTGGTGCTTTACGAGTCGGTCGAACATGAGTCGCCAAAGTGTTTTACAGGGTCCGGGACCTTTAGCTCCCCACCAGAACCAGCCACCGGCAGCTTCGTGGAGCGGTCGCCATAGTACCGGTATGCCTGCCTGCTGAAATTCTTTCAGGTAACTTGCTATGGTATCGATATCATCGATCATTGCTTTATATTCGTTCGAGTTCGGATCGTTCACTCTGCTTATATCAAAACCTGTATCAGCAGTGTAAAAGGCACCCGATTTGGTGAGCGGGTCGCGCCAGTGCCAGGTGAGGGTAATCAGTCCGTTGTTCTTCCAGTAGTCGGTTCCCTGCTTTATCGGTCCGTCGTACCGAATCCAGTTTTGCTTGAGCCAGGTGTGGTCCATAAAATCAAAACCAACCAATGCAGGCCATTTGCCTGTCTTTTCGTATACCCAGCGGGCTTCGTTGGTATTCCGGGTGCTGTCGACAATTACACCTGACAGTACTTTTTTGCCGAAACTTTCTTTCAGGTAATTGTATACTTTTATGGCCTGGGCTGAAGGTTGTGGAGTTACCAGGTTGGCATCGATGGTAAAAGGACCGGTAGTTGTGCCTACATACGCAATGCTCAGGTAATCAAGTGCTATATATCCCCAGTTCTTTACAAGTGAGAGCGTATGTGTTCCGGGAGTGAGTTTAAGAGTTGCCAGTTCCAGTTCCGACCATTGTGCGGATTGAGGAAAGTAAATTCCACCAGCCATTTGTCCGTCGACATGCAAATCCTGTGTTTTATTGCCACCGCTCGAATAGCGGGCAGTGACCCGGTAATAACCTGTTTCGGCAGCATCGATAGTAAAGGTAATGTTGCCGTTATTCATATCTACATAACCAGATCCGGAGTAGCCGGCTAAGGTAGTAGCTATGGTCGCACCATTACTTATAGCGGCATTTTCAGCTTCCAGCAAGGTGCCTTCGGTAGTAACTGCATCAGAAGTGCGAAAGCTGATGCTGAATGATTCGACAAAATTTCCGGCCACATCACTCAGTGTTTTATCCGGAATTGTAAGGGTGTAATCAGTTGCGGGTTCGAGGGTTGCTTGTATGGTAAGCGTACGAGCATCGGTAGTGCCCTGAACAGGCTGATTGTTGAGTTTGAGTTGAGGGTTAGAGCTGAGAATAATTTTTTCGGTAAACATCATACTGATGCCGGTGGAGATGGATACATCCACCGCTTTGTCGGCCGGCACCGACGACATTAATGTTGGCGCAGTTACATCGCCCGGATCATCAGGGTCGCAAGAAAATAATGTGATGAGCGGGATAATGAGAAGAAGAAGCGTTGTAGTTAAACTGCGCATAAATCGGAGGGGTTACAAATTTAAAAATAAAGGGGAGGTTGTCCCGGAGGATAACCTCCCCCTTTTGAAAAGAAATCTATGAGAAAAACAAGTTTATTTAGGATCGAAACGGATATTGTCGAAGCAAAGTCCGGCGAAATCGGTTCCGTCATCGGAGTAGTTCAACACAATACCGAAGTCACCTCCGTTTTTGGTTGGATTGCTCAATACGCCGTCGATAGGAATGGTAATCGTAGCCCAGTCGTTACTCGGTGTTACAATATATTCACCCACTACCATCAGTTTCGATTTTACGTCTTCACCTCCGAATTTGAAGATAAATTCGTAATCGCCTGTGATCTTAATTGGTTGTGTGGTTTTTATATCCACTTTCAATACGTACTTGCCTGGATCTACCGAAGGCCATCCTCCGTTTGGATCAGGGTGATTACAGCCTACTACCCACCATCCCGGACGAGAAACCAGTGTCAGGTAACCATCGGCTTTTGCTTTTGCAGCATCATACGATCCACCCCAGTTGTCCCAGTCGGGTGCATGCCAGTCGCTCGCACTACGGGTTTCAAAGTCCATTACCATTTTGGTGTCGGCAGTAATTGGATCTGTACCTGCAATGGTAAATTCAGGAGTCATTACTTCATCCCCTGCGAAGGTAATCAGTTTGGCTGCCTGTTTGCCTGATGCAACGGTAGCAGGTACCTGTACTTCGATCATCGTTGCACTGCGGGTACCGAAGGAAGTAGCTTTCACTGCTCCAAAGTACACCGATTCAACCAGGTGAAGTTTCGTGCCTTCAATCGTAAGCATGGCTCCCGGTTTGAGTACCGAAGGAGTAACTGCTGTTGCTACCGGTTTGTTGGCAGCTTCGACTGTAAGAGCTTCAGTTGTGCTAACTGTAGTTCCGTTGGAAGTAGTCATTACCAGGGCTGCCGAGCCCACACTGGCAGCAGGAACAGTTACCGTGAAACTGGTTGCTGATGTAGGATTAACTTCAACACTGAGATCTCCCGGGAAGGTAACCTTACGGATCAAATCCAGGTCTGTACCGCTAACGGTAATATCTCCTCCAGCCATAAGTGATGCAGGAGTAAAACCGGAAATAACCGGTTTAACAAGGCTGATCGCTGAAGTGCTGGCAGTTTTACCTGAGTTAGTGTTCAGGGTGGCTGCTCCCTCTTTAGCTTCCATCGGAACGGTTACCACTAATTTGGTGGCAGTCTTCGATTTGATGGTTCCATCAACACCGCCTGTAAAGCTAACACCGATCACCAAATCCAGGTTGGTACCATTAATAGTAAGGTCTTCACCGTTCTTTACAGGAGCAGGTTCGATCGAAGTAGCTGCAGGACCTACCAGCAACAGATCGGTACTACTTTCAATTACTACAACTGAGTAGGTAATGAGTTTTAGTTTTCCTTCCTTTGCATCTTCAGGAACAGTTACCGTGATTTGAGTTTTAGCCGTGTTGAGCGTGAAAGCACTAACACTGATGTCATCTGCAAAGTGAAGTCCCCCTACCAGATCAAGGTCAGTACCATTAATTTCTATAGCTGCTCCCGGTTTTACAGGATTTGGACTTATAGAGGTGATTGTAGGCAGTTTAGCCTGCATTTCGGTAGCAGAGTAAACCAATGCCGGCATTTCTGCGCCGTTGGATACTACAACCTTTCCGCTACGTGCTTCCAAAGGTACGATTACTTCAATCTTCGAACGACTCTGACTAACGAAGTCAGCACTGTCGACTACCACATTATCGCTGAAAATAACCTGAGCAATCAAATTCAGGTAATCCCCATTGATGGTTAACTTATCACCTGCCTTCACTGTTGCCGGAGCAAAACTTTCTATCGAAATCGGCTCGAGGAAGGTAAGAGGAGTCTTACTGGTAATATCACCATCAGGTGTTTTAAGCGTCACCTTGCCCGGTAATACATTTTGAGGGATAGCGATTATAAATTCGCCTTGAGATTTGCTGACAAAGGTGTTTACTTCTACATTATCCGGCAGGATAACAGCAGTCACCTTGTCCATATTCTGTCCGATGAACCGGAGTTCACCACCCCGAAGGGCAGGTGAGGGTCCGAATACTTCAAGTTGTACGGTGGTTACATCTTCCACTTCTGTTTCGTCGCAGGCCGTAAACGTAAAGCCTGTAAACAGTATGCTGAGGAAGAACGCCATGCTTAACAATTTCTTCATATTATCTTGTAATTAATTGTTCGTATTGATGTTAATTGGCTGGTACAACGCGGATGTTGTCGATACACAGAGTCGGTGTACAGTCTTCACCCTTGGCTTGTTCGCCTCCATGCCACAGGAAGAAGGTGAGTCCGCCCCAGTTGCCTGCACCCGGAAGTTCAAGTCCGACACCCTCGTGATTGTATTTAAAGTCCTTGAGTGGGATAGTAACTGTTTCCCATCCGTCGGTGGTGTACGATCCGGTTGCTTTCCAGGGTATCCAGAGTCCTCGGGGTGTTACACCGTCGGCGAGGTAGCCGTTTGTTCCGTTTGTTGCCCATGAAGTAAAAATCATTTGCAGTGCACCTGATTTCCAGGCGTCGGGTACATTGATTTCAAATTTAATAACAGCGTCAGAAGGAGCTATTGAGAATAAATCACCTTCCGGGCGGCCGTTAGAGGTTCCCCAAAGGTTGAACGAGAATGCGTCTTCATTCCAGGTAGCACTTGGGTCAGCGGTCATGGCACCTTTGAAAACTACATAGTTGCCGGTAATTCCTGCTACAGGATCGCTATCGCTGGTAACCCCACTACGCCATCCGCCACTTGCATTCAGATGGTCCCAGTCGAGTATAAAGCCACGGTTGTCGCGGAAGTAGAACTTCGAACGATTTGCTCCATAGCGACTCACAACTGTTACCGGGCCATGTTGTGCCCCTGCAGGAACTTTAACATGGATTTCATTGAGCGTGAACGAAACAATTTCTGTGGCCTTAACATTCGGAGTAAATACAACTTCCGGATTTTCAGAACCGGCAACCGGCAGGAAGAAATTACCGCGAATAATGGCTATATCTCCATTATCTACGTATTCACATTTCATCGAGCTAACCAGCGGAGCGGGTACGTCGACCTGGAAATTGAAAGCAACGGTATCCTTGTCTTTATTTAACAGGTACATCTTGTTGGTTACCTTTTCAGGAATAGTTGATGGTACACCTACAATAATTGCCTTGTCGGTCATCAGACTGGTATTCAGTATGGCCTGCTGGTCGTTGAACCATATTTCGGTAACGCTGGTCAGGTTTTTACCAACAATTGCAATATTGCTGCCCATGAACGCACTTTTAAGCAGTGAGTCGGCACTCAATGCGTCGGGAACGCGTACGTAACGCACCTCAGGCAGTCCGTCGGTAATCACATAAGCATCCGGATTGTCGTCGCACGAAGGCAGTACCACTAAGGTACTCAGTGCAATGAACGACAGAAGCATTCTTGTGAGAAATTTATATGTTTTTTTCATATCTTGAGTAATTAACTAATTAATAACCAATAGTACTGAAATCGAAGGCTACCGGTTCCTTGTTCAGGTTCGGGTTAGCTGCCAGGTCGGTGTCAGGGAACGGAAGTGTAAATTGAATATTGGCTGCAGGCACTTTCCAGCTTCCAAGTGTTACTGTGCTGGCTTCGGCTTCACCTTTGTAGTATGCATCAATATTGTTCCAGTATCCTCTTTCCTGATTGGCAAGACGGTTTTTGGCTCCTTCAGCATCGTAATAGCTAAGGCGGACAAAATCGAACCAGTTGTCACCTTCGCATGCAAATTCTTTACGACGTTCGTTGAAGATGTCGTCAAAGGTAATCGATGCTTTTGGAGTTACATTTTTTATACTTCTGCTACGTACCGCGTTGAATGCTGCCAATGCACCTGCATCGGAAGTTGATGCTGCATTACCCAGTTTAGCTTCGGCATAAATTAAATACACATCGGCCAGACGAAGGATATGGGTTGCCAGCGATGAAGCCATGCGGTCCATTCCTGTTCCGATTCCGAGTTTATGATCTTCGTTGTTTCCAACCAGGTGTTTTACAACATTCGATCCTGTACCTACTCCATACGTTATATCACCGTTTACCCAGTCGAAGGTAAAACCACCTTTGTCGGCCCAGAAGTATTCGTATTTATCTCCAATCATCATCATCGTAGCTTTACGACGATCATCATTATTAATACGGGTAGTCTTGTTGGTTGCATCTTCTCCGAATAAGTTCTGAAGGTCAATGGTAATACCTACCCAGCTTCCCCAGGTGTCGGCAAATTCCGAAAAGCCATTAAGTCCTAAGTCCGATTGAAGGGTATTCTGACTGGTCCATTGTGAACCAACTGTCCAGCGCCATGCAATCAGACTCTCTTCAGCCATATTGTTTTGCAGGCGGAAGATATCCGAATAGTTTTCCATCAGCTGACGACCACTCTTTGTGATTACTTCATTTGCATAGTAAGCAGCCTGGTCGAGGTCGGCCTGGTTGCGGGTACCGCTTTGTCCGTAACCCGATTTTGTGAGGTATACTTTCGACAACAATCCCATAGCAGCATATTTGTCGATGCGACCGGTGGCATTGGTTTCGGGAAGTAGGTCAACTGCTCTTTCGAGGGTTTTTACAATATAGGTATATACATCTTCAACCCGGTTTTTCTGTAATTCGTTGTACTGATTGTTAGCAATGATATCACTGTTATTGTGAATGATAGGCACTGCACCCCAGATACGTACCAGGTAGAAATAAGTAAAAGCTTTCCAGGTAAGTGCTTCACCTTTGACGGTATTAAGCGCTTTCTCTGATACGCCGGGTCCTGATTTCAGATCAAGGTTTTCAACCAGGGTATTGCAATAAGCATTTACCGACCATAGGGATGCGGAAGCATTACGAAGGTCATCGTCGCTCGATTTGAGCACAAACGACTGGTAGCCGTTGTCGGTTCCATAGTAGATGTTTCCTGCGAGCACATCTCCGATTTTAATAAATCCACGTTGGAAATCATACCAGGGTGAATTGTAAATAGGATTTACCGCCTGATAACACTGGGCATCGTTCTGGTAGAACCCGTCGATCGTATAGTTATCGATGGTCGGACGATTCAGGAAATCCTCGCAGGAGGTAGTTCCTGCCAGCAAAACTGCGGCAATCATCAGCGATATTATATTCTTAAGTTTCATATTCGTTACTTTCTGTTACGTGATTAGAATGATAAATTCAGACCTACAGTATAAATCTGTGGGGATGGATAACGGCCGTTGTCGAGTCCGTAAACGTTCGGACTGGCAGTGCTTACACCAATTTCAGGATCAAATCCGGAGTACCTGGTCAGGGTGAACAGGTTCTGTACGTTAGCATAGATACGCAGATTGGTAAGATGCAAACGACGGAGAACATTGGGCTTGAAGGTATATCCAAGGATAAGGTTCTTCAATCGCAGGTACGATCCGTCCTCAATATAGCGATCCGACAGGCGGTTATTGTCGTTCGGGTCGTTTTGAATTGCACGTGGAACGGTTGCATCAGGATTAGCTACCCGTACATTATCGATATCATCAAACCAATTGCCAACTTCACTACCTGTAGAATTGGTGCGTGGATAGGTCATAGAAGGATCAATGGGTTCCAGTCGGGTACGGTCGGTAACTGCTGAAAGCTGATTGTCCCACAACGATTCCATATTGGTGAGGTTACGTGATACATAATTCAGCACCTTGTTTCCGTAGGTTCCGTTTATAAATACAGTCAGATCGAGACTCTTATAACGGAAGGTGTTATTAAAACCATAGGTGAACATCGGAAGTGGAGAGCCGATAAAGGTACGGTCGTGTTCGGTGATTTTACCGTCCGGTTTCCCATCAGGACCGCTGACGTCCTTGAATTTCAAGTCACCAGGATATACTGTATTGGTACGTGAGAATGATTTGCCATCTTCCGGATATTTTTCAGCTGAAGCCCAGCTCTTAATATCATCGAGGTCTTTGTAGATACCAGCCACCTGATAACCATAGAAGTTATACAAGGATTCGCCAATACCCGAACGCGATACTACGTCGGTCCATTGTCCGTATCCTTCGAGGAAGGCATTAGAAGTGCCATCGAGACTTTCGAGGGTGTTTTTGTTGAATGATAACTGAAGGTCGCTGTCTCATGTGAAGTCACTACTCTTTATATTATGAGTGGTCAGCGTGAATTCAATTCCCTGGTTGTTGATGGTACCGTAGTTTCCACGTGGAGGAGCCAGTGCACTGGAAGTGTTTCCGCGGGTTCCCATGTAAGATGGTAATTGCAGAGGCATCAACATATTACGGGAAGTCTTGTCGTAAGCATCGATAACAACATTCACCCTATCATTGAACAAGCCAAGGTCGAGACCAAGGTTGAATTGCTCTTGTTTTTCCCATTGAATACGGGGGTTGGCAATGTTACTCTGACGGTAACCGATTCCTAATCCCGTTTCCATCTTGGAAATAGAAGCGCCCCAAGCATACCCTCCGATTTCCTGGTTCCCGGTTTGTCCCCAGCCAATACGCAGTTTACCATTGCTTAAGGCCGGACTTAATCCTTTCATGAATTCTTCGTTGGTAAAACGCCAGGAAGCCGCAAAGGAGTGGAACGGTGCCCAACGGTTCAACGGACCAAAGTTCGATGAAGCATCGTAACGGAACGTGTAGGTTCCATAGTATTTTTCGTTGTAGTTGTAGTTGGCACGGGCAAAAGCCGAAACCATTGAAGAACTGCCGAAACCATAACCGATTTTAGGATCAGAACCAAGTGCGGGATTATGAATCAGGTTGTCGGGCAGGTCACTGGCCGAAATAGACATATACTCCCAGGTCGATTCCATCATTTCCTGTCCTACCATCACATTTAATTTATGTAAATCGAAGGAGGTGTCGTAGGTAAGGTAGTTCTTTAACTGCCAGAACAAACCCTGGTTGTGTTGGCGGGCATTACTGTTGATAAGCCGTTGCCAGCTACCGTAGGTGGCAGTCGGACGGAAACGTTCTGCGTCAGAACCACTGATGCTTACAGCGATGTCGGAGTGCAGGGTAAGACCTTTTGCCAGGGTAATGTCGGCAAAGATGTTACCGTTAAGGTACGAACGTTTCAGGATATTATCTTCATCGAGTGCTTTGGCTATCGGGTTGATACGTGAAGCAACACCTTCACGGCTCACGCTGGTGTAATTTCCTTCAATGTCATAAATAGGAACATCGGGAGTAGTCAGCAGGGCAATACGCATAATACCTTCGTCACTATCCACCAGTCCGAGTCGTTCGTTGGTGTTGGAGTAGTTGATGTTAACCCCTAATTTCAGCCATTTCTTTAACTGTGCATCCAGGTTGGTACGGAAAGCCACACGGTCGAAGGTAGTGCCAATCACAGTACCGTCTTGTCCCAGGTACGATCCTGAAATAAAATATTTAGCCACATCATTGCCACCCGAAGCGCTAACGGTATGACTTTGCATTGGGGCTACCTGGAAGATAGCATCCTGCCAGTTGGTTCCGTTACCCAGCAGCGAAGGATCGCGGAACTCTTCACGTACATCACGACCGGCAGTTTCGCTTGCCATAGCATTGGTGTATTCGGCGAATTCGCGCAAGTTCATGATGTCGAGGCGACGGGCCTGACGTTGGTAGCCAAATGTGCCTTCATAAGAGAATTTTGCTTCACCGGCTTTACCACGTTTAGTTGTAATAAGAATTACACCGTTCGAAGCACGGGAACCGTAAATAGCAGTAGCAGAAGCGTCTTTTAATACTTCCATACTGATAATATCGGCAGGGTTGATAGTCGACATTACTGAAATGGCAGAGTTGGATCCATTACCCAACGCATCTCCCAATCCAAACGAAGCACCTGAGTTGCTGCCTCCTCCAACGGGAACACCATCAATAACATATAGAGGTTCAGCAGCTGCATTTATAGTACCTTGTCCACGTACGCGGATAGATACGGCTGAACCGGGCTGGCCTGAAGTCATTACAGCGGATACCCCGGCAACACGCCCCTGAAGGGCCTGGTCGAGGTTGGCAATCACCGAACTTTTCAAGACTTCTTCGCCAATGGTTACCGAAGCACCTGAAAGGTCACTCTTACGACTCGTACCGTAGCCAATACTTACGACTTCGTCGAGCATAAGTGCGTCCGACTCCATAGTTACGTTAATCACCTGGTTACGAACAGTGATTTCCTGTTTTTTCATTCCTACATAGGAGTAAACAAGAACTGCTCCTTGTCGGGCTTCGAGCCGGTAACGACCCTGGATATCCGTAATGGTACCCGTGTTGGTCCCCTTCACTGTGACAGATACTCCGATCAGCGGATTGCCATCGGCGGCATCTGTTACAACTCCCGAAACAGAAATGCTCTGTTGAGCAAATGCCATGTACACTCCAAACAGGAGAAGTACCGATAGAAAAACAATTTTTCTCTTCATGGAATTAGTATTAATATTTAATGGTTAGTTAGTTGCGAAATGATACATTCCGACATTGCAAAAATAAAGCATTGTTGGTGTATATTAGTATATTTTTTTATCTATAACTTGTACTTTTTTATCAATAAAAGGTGTTTTTTTACTTAAAAACGGAGAAATAATACCATTTGCTTATGTTTTTTCGACTTTTTGGATGTTAGTAAAACAAAAAAGAGGCTGCTCCCTTCAAGGAAGCTGCCTCTTTTTACTAACTCTAAACAATACTTATTCGCGGTTATCGCATACACCGTTTTTATTAGCGTCAACGAAATTACCTTTTCCGGCTCCTGAACCGTCGCGTTTGCCCTGACGATTTCCTACTCCTTTGCCTTTTCCCTGTTTTCTGCCGGAACCGTCTTTCAAGCCTTTTCCCTGTCGGTTGCCTTTTACATAGTTGTCACAAACACCGTCCTTGTTGGCATCTACGTATCCGATACCTCTTGTCTGTGTTGTTGCTGGTTTTTCACTTTGTTTGTCCTGTGCACTTACCACAGCTGTCATAGCTACTAAAGCAATGGCAATGAATAAAATTTTTGTTTTCATTATTGTAATTGTATTATGGATGATTAATAAATTAATTGTTTCTTCCTGAACGTTGGTTACTCATCGGACTGTTTGATGTACTCATAAATAAAGGACTGAATACCTGTTGAAGATGAATGGCCTGTTCGTCGGTACTGAGTTCTCTTAACTGAAGGTAAAAGTGATGTGTTGCTTTTTTCAGTTGTGCATGCCGGATACCAATCTCCGCAGCTATCGAATTGAGCTGTGCTGTGTCGGGTGCAGGCTGGTTTAATACCTCAAATGATAAATTTTTAAGTGAGTCAATTTGAAATAATACCTTTCGGGCTTCCGGTTGAAATTTCCGGTTGATTGTCCTGAACTCTTCCATCTGTTGATTGTCGAACCCAATTACCTGTCTGAAGTAGCGTCCGTTTACCCGAATATCGTTTTCGGGTTCTATCAGTATGCTTTCCTGTTCTTGTTTTTCGTTGGTATGATGTACCAGAATGGTTCCGATGGTGGTAAGATTAAGCACAACCAGTAAGGCAATTGTCCATTTGTAAACGCTGAGCTTATTCATATGCAAGGCTGTTAATAAAGGTTCTGTTTAGAATCTGATTGTCATTTATATTCAAGGCAGTAACATTGTTGTCGTTTGTCTTGTAGAGCGATCCTATACCGATGCCGGTTGACATAACCAATGCAAACGATGTTACGATAATAACAGTTCGCCATAGTGAACTGTGCTTTTGCTCTGGTTGCTCCAGCCTGGCCATAACCCGGGTTGATAGAAAGGGAGCGGGTTTTAACGCCTTTTCTTTCCGGATGTATTCGTCGATATGGTTTTCTGTGTTCATTTTATGCTTATTTACTATGTTAGACACGAAGTCATTTATTTTCCTACCAGATGAGCTAATTTTTTTTGAAGTTTTTGTTTTGCCCGTTGTAAGTGTTGTTCTACTGCTCCTTCACTAATTTCCATGATGCGGGCAATTTCTTTTTGAGGCAGGTCTTCGTACTTGCTCAGAATAAAAGCTGTGCGTTGTTTTGTGCTGAGACTGTCGATGGCTGATCGTATTTGCTGATCACGCTCATCTTCCTCCAGTAATTTATCGGGTTCGTTGTTGTCGTCTGCCTTGTTGATTAACTGCAGAAAGATATCTTCGGCAAAACTGAGTAGTTCTCGTCGTTTTTTACTGCGGAGGTGGTTCAGGCAGTGATTAACAGTTATACGGTATAACCAGGTAGAGAAAGCAGCCTCTCCACTGTAATTGCGGATTGACTGAAATGCTTTTATAAAGATTTCCTGAGTAAGATCTTCAGCATCTTCCTGATGGTGTAAAAACCCCATGGCGGTGCGAAATACCAGTTGTTGGTATCGCTCCACCAAAGGTTGGAATGAATTGCTGTCGCCTTCGCATACGGCTTGAATATACCCGGAATCTGTCATTTCTATCAGTGTTTAGGGATTAGACACTGTACAAACGTAATTCCTACTAACACGTTGGTTTTTTATCAGAGGTCTTTCAGCTTCAACGGATTGTAAGTGCTGATGTCGTCGTCGTACACATCGGTGTCTTCTTTCTTTTTCACCCACCTAACAATTATATTGGTAAGGGGAAGTACCAGAATTTCATACCCGGTTTTCATGGCGGTCTGTGTAAGCAACAGCATCAGTAAATCATTATTGGGAATCACTCCGTAGAAAGCCAGGTAGAAAAACACGAGCGAGTCGGCTCCTTCGCCTGCAAGCGTGGATACCACGGCACGGACTGAAAAGTTTCGTCCCCGCTGAAGAATCTTCATCCTGCTCATTACATAGGCATTCAGAAACGAACCCACCAGAAAGGCTGCAAAGCTGGCCAGGGTGATACGAAGGGTATTTCCTAACACCAGGTTAAAGGCTTCACCATGGGTGAAATTCTCTGATCCGGGTACCCAGATGCTCAGCCGGAAGATGGCTACGGCAAGAAAGTTCATGAAAAAGCCATACCAAATTATAAGTCGGGCTTTTCGATACCCCCATACTTCAGCAATCAGGTCGTTGACAATGTAGGAAATCGGGAAAATGAGCAAACCGGCAGTGGCCTCAATGGGTCCCAGCTGAATAAGTTTTTGCTCGATGATGTTGGCAGTAATCAGGCAGACCGTAAATAGCAGGCCTGCCACCATAAAGGCGACGGAAACTTGTTTTTTCATACTTCTTGTTTTTTTTACGTGGTGTTCAAGCACACGTTGTTCGCAACAACATGTTGCGAATTCGGCTGCAAAAATACTACTTCTGTTTAAATACGGCAAGTATGCGGGGTTTTAAGTGTTGCAGAAGTTTCCTGACCGGGCAGGATTCGTTTCTGCCCCCTTATTAATAACATTCTACCCCTGCACACATTGCTTTCTTTTGTATTTTTGTAGCTGTAATATTAAATGTAAGCAATCCATGAATTTCAAAACAATTGTTATTATGTTGTTAAGTGCATTGATCCCGCTAGGTGCCGGTGCACAAAAGCCTGTTTACCTCGATGAATCGCAGTCGATCGAAAAAAGGGTGGAAGATGCCCTGAAGCGGATGACGCTGGAGGAAAAAGTTAAACTTACGACGGCTCAATCCAAGTTTTCGTCACATGGGGTTCCCCGCCTTGGTATTCCTGAAATATGGATGAGCGACGGTCCACATGGCGTACGCGCTGAAATTGAGTGGAACAGTTGGAATCATGCCAACTGGACGAACGATTCCTGTACTGCTTTCCCGGCACTTACCTGTCTGGCGGCTTCCTTTAATCCTGAACTTTCGCATGCCTATGGTGTAGCTATCGGTGCCGAAGCCCGATATCGGCGCAAGGATGTATTGCTGGGTCCCGGAGTAAATATCTATCGTACACCGCTCAACGGTCGTAATTTCGAATACATGGGCGAAGATCCGCTGCTGGCTTCCCGTCTGGTAGTACCTTATATT
>JAQUYE010000063.1 GCA_028691965.1 Paludibacter sp.
GGTGGTTATAGCACCGGGGTTCCACCTCTTCCCATTCCGAACAGAGAAGTTAAGCCCGGTCACGTCGATGGTACTGCGTAACAGTGGGAGAGTAGATAACCGCCGTTTTTCAAAAGCCTCATAGGGATTTCCTTATGAGGCTTTTTTTGCTTAAAAGGGGTTGAAAAGTATATCTTGGATGTATTCAACTATTTGCTTATTTTTGTCTTCTTCAACGTTCTACCATTATGAGGGAATATATAGAAAATCTGCGTAAAGAGCTGCATCAGCATAACTACCGGTATTACATCCTGAATCAACCTACTCTTACTGATAAAGAGTTCGATGATAAGTTAAGGGAACTACAGGATCTTGAATCCGGGTATCCGGAGTTTTACGACCCTAATTCGCCTACCCAACGTGTAGGGAGTGATAGTACCGGTTCGTTCGAACAGGCTGTGCATACTTATCCGATGTTGTCGCTTGGTAATACCTATTCCTTTGAGGAAGTTGGTGATTTTTATCAACGGCTCCTCAAATCTTTACAGGAACCTTTTGAGCTGGTTTGCGAACTAAAGTACGACGGCACCTCCATCTCATTGATTTATGAGAACGGTGTGCTGGTGCGGGCTGTCACCCGTGGCGATGGGGTAAAAGGGGATGTGGTTACTGCGAACGTTAAAACCATCCGCTCTATTCCCTTACAACTGCAAGGCGACAGCTACCCCGACAGCTTTGAGATTCGTGGAGAGATTCTGATGCCCTGGGATGTATTCGATCAGCTTAATAAAACACGCGAAGAACAGGAAGAACCTTTGTTTGCCAATCCCCGTAATGCCGGATCGGGTACCCTGAAACTTCAAAACTCATCCGAAGTGGCTTCGCGTCGACTGGATTCCTATTTGTACAGTGTACTGGGCGAAGAACTTGGTTTTCAAACGCATTATGAGAGTCTGATGCAAGCCCGTAGCTGGGGCTTTAAAGTTTCAGATGCCATACGGGTGTGTTCTACGCTTGATGAGGTATATGAGTTTATTCAGTATTGGGATGTGGAACGAAAACGCCTGCCGGTAGCCACCGATGGTATTGTAATTAAAGTAAATTCGTTTGAACAACGGGAAGAGCTGGGCTATACTGCCAAGTCACCCCGCTGGGCAATTGCGTATAAGTACCAGGCCGAAAAGGCGCTTACCCGATTGCTATCGGTTAGTTTTCAGGTGGGACGAACAGGCGCTGTGACTCCTGTGGCTAATCTTGAACCTGTATTACTGTCGGGCACCATCGTAAAACGTGCTTCCTTACATAATGCTGACATCATTGAAACGCTCGATCTGCATATAGGAGATAGTGTATATGTTGAAAAGGGAGGTGAAATCATTCCCAAGATTACGGCAGTGGCAACCGAATTCCGTAATCCGGAAGGAGAGAAAGTCCGTTTTATTACCGAATGTCCTGAATGCGGCGCTACCCTTATCCGAAATGAAAACGAAGCAGCACATTATTGTCCCGATGAGTGGAACTGTCCCCCTCAGATTAGAGGTAAAATAGAACATTTTGTAAGTCGAAAGGCGATGAATATCGACGGACTGGGCAGTGAGACTGTTCAATTGCTGTATGCAAACGGTTTGCTGAAGTCGGTCGCTGATATTTACTCGCTGAAGGTGGCAACCCTTTCAAGTCTGGAACGGCTGGGAGTTAAATCTGCTCAAAATATCTGTAATTCTATACAACAATCAAAAGAAATCTCTTTTGAAAGGCTTATCTTTGCATTAGGGATACGCTATGTGGGAGAAACAGTTGCTAAAAAGCTGGCGTCTGCATTTCGCACCATCGACGATCTCGAACGAGCTTCGTTTGAAGAACTAATTGAGGTAGACGAGATAGGAGAGAGAATTGCCACAAGCGTGATAAGCTATTTCGCAACGCCGGCTAATAAACAACTTGTTGAAAGTCTGAAGCAATCGGGACTTCAAATGAGCCTGAACGATTCATCTCCTGAGGCTCTGTCGTCTGTGCTGGAAGGGAAATCGGTAGTTATAAGCGGTAGTTTTACGCATCATTCACGGGATGAATATAAAAAGATGATCGAACAACACGGTGGCAAAAATGTTGGAAGTGTATCATCAAAGACCAGTTTTATACTGGCCGGTGAAAAGATAGGACCGGAGAAACTTAAAAAAGCAGCCGCACTGGGCATTGAAATGGTGACAGAAGAAGAGTTTCTGCGCATGATTGGACAAAGCCTGCCATCCACCCCTCCGATAATGGGGACCTTATTCTGAACAGTATGTTTGAAAAATTCGCATTAAATAGAGTAAAGAGAAAAAAACGATTGTATACTGCCGGGGTGCGGACTTCAAAAAAGTTTGTTGATTTTAATCAGGCGAAATCTATTTTACTTCTTCTCGAAAGTACAACTTCTGAACTGAGTACTGAGTTACTTAAGCTGACTGACTCGTTGAAGTCGCAGGGTAAATCGGTAACTGTATTGGTTTACCTGCCACGTCAGGAAAGCATCAACTCTGGTCACAGTGATATTTACCTGGTTGGCACTAACGAACAGGACTTTTTACAACGACCCAAAGCAACTGTAGTTCAACAACTAAAAGAAAAGTCGTTCGATTTGCTTCTTGACTTAACCACGCTGCAGTATCCCTTTGTGGAGTATCTGATTATGCAGGCAAATGCTAGTTGCAAGTGTGGAGTTAAAAAAAAAGGTGCGAATATCTATGATTTTGCGATTGAACGTTCAACTCCACCGGGAATTTCAACGAACGAAAATAGTAGTCAGAAGTATCTGGAAAACTACAATCAGTTATTTTTTTATCTCAAAAGTATACAATCTAAGGATTATTAGATTATTTTTGCAACAAAATTTGAAATTTAGCTTTCATGTTAAACAATAAACTGAAAGGGATGGGTGTTGCCCTTATCACACCGTTTAAAGAAGATGAGTCGGTCGATTATGATGCGCTGGCACGTTTAGTGGAACACCAAATTAAAAGTGGTACTGATTATCTGGTAGTTTGCGGAACTACTGCCGAAACACCTACGCTCACTGAGGCTGAAAAGGAAAGTATTAAAGAGTTTGTCATTCAGATCAATAATGGTCGCTTACCCATCGTGTTAGGAGTAGGTGGAAATAATACACGGGCGGTTGTTGAGAAACTTCAACAGGGAAATCTTGACGGGGTTGATGCTATATTATCGGTCACTCCCTATTACAATAAACCTTCGCAGGAAGGACTGTATCAGCATTATGCTGCTATTGCTAAGGCTTCGCCAAAACCGGTGATACTGTACAATGTGCCCGGTCGTACCGGCGTTAACATGAGTGCGTCAACCACCTTACGCCTTGCAGCTGAATTCAGGAATATATGTGCTGTAAAGGAAGCTTCGGGTAATTTTACGCAGATTGATGATATCATAAAGAATAAACCGGATGAGTTTATGGTTATTTCGGGGGATGACGGAATCACTTTCCCATTACTTACTTTGGGCGCAGTAGGAGTAATCTCTGTAATTGGCAATGCTTTCCCGAAAGAATTCAGCCGAATGGTGCGCTTAGCGTTGCAGGGCGATTATACAAAAGCCCGCTCCATTCACCATCGTTTTACCGAACTGATCGAATTGCTGTTCGTAGAGGGAAATCCTGCCGGTGTGAAAAGCATGTTGGCCTTAATGGGCTTTATTGAAAACAAACTGCGACTACCGCTGGTTCCGAATACCATAAAGACTTACGAGAAGATTCGTCAGGTTCTCAATCAGTTATAAATTAACTTAACGCATACAAAAGCGGCTTTCCTTTGGATTGCCGCTTTTTTTGTATATTTTAGTTGTAATTATTCTTCTATCCAAAAATAATTTTTATCTTTCCGGAAAAATACATTCCTATGGGTAAAATTATGAAAGACACTGTTATCGAGCATGTTAAAACCTTACTCGAAGAGTCTGAGCGCGAGATAACATCGGCAGAACGAAAAGAACAGCGAAAATACGCTATCCTGATTCAGAATGCGAATGATAAGAATCTGTTATCCAGAATGCTGGATGAGTCTTCTCAAATCAGAAATACGCGAAAGCTTGCGTTGAGGATCCGGTATTTACTTCAGACCTACGGGATTCCTACCTTCTTTAACCGTTTTGATACTTTCCTGATGGTCGTATTTAAGCAGTTTGGTTATTTATTTGACAAAATTGCTGTTCCGATTTTCAAAAAGAAATTACGTCAGGATACATCGAAAGTAATTATAAACGAAAAGAAATCCATTTTCCATCGTCACCTTAATTCCCGAAGAAAAGAGCAGATTGGTCAGAATGTGAATCTGCTGGGCGAGGTTGTTCTAGGTGATCGTGAAGCCGATAATCGTTATAACCATTACCTTGAGGCCCTTACCAATCCCCGGATCAATTATATCTCCATCAAGATATCCGGTATTTATGCCCAGATAAGTGCCCTCAACTACGAACAAAACAGGAAAGATCTTTGTGAACGCTTAGCTGTTATTTATCGTCAGGCGATAGCATATCCTTTTGAGGATGGGAAAGGTAACAAACGTTCAAAGTTTGTCAACCTCGATATGGAAGAATACAAAGACGCCCGTTTGACACTGGATATATTCAAAACAGTTTTAAGTCAGCTGGAATTTAAGAACTACACTGCCGGGATTGTTATACAGGCTTATCTGCCCGATGCCTGGGAGTTGCAGTCCGAATTGCTGGATTTTGCCAGACAACGTGTTGCTTCAGGTGGTGCTGTTCTTAAAATGCGACTGGTAAAAGGTGCTAACCTGGCCATGGAGACTGTTATTTCGTCGTTGAAGGGATGGGATAATCCTATTTACGATTCGAAAGTAGAAGTCGATGCCAATTACCTGCACATACTCGATCGTGCTTGTCTGCCCGAAAATGCATCGGTTCTCCACATCGGTGTAGCTTCCCATAATCTGTTTACCATTTCGTATGCTCATTTATTGGCACAGCGCCATGGTGTGGAAGAGTACATCAGTTTTGAGATGCTGGAAGGGATGGCTAATTACCTGCCACGTGTACTGCGCTCGATGGATAAACAAATAATTCTCTATACTCCGGTTGTAAGTGATGCTAACTTCCTGAATGCTGTGTCGTACCTTGTTCGTCGTCTGGATGAAAATACGGGTAAAGACAATTTCCTGAGTTATGCCTTCGATCTTACATATGGTTCGAAAACCTGGGAATTTCTTCGCGAACAATTCGAAGAAGCCTATAGGCTGAAAGATACGGTTTCAGTACTTCCGCGTCGCACTCAAAACCGAAATAAACCTCAGGAAGTTGAAGTGATGGAGCGTTTCAGGAATGAGCCGGATACTAATTTCGACCTTCCCGTTAATCGCCACTGGGCTGATAATTTGCGTATAAAATGGATGAAAAACAGGAGTACAACTCCCTACCTGATTCCTGTTCAGGTTGGTGGAGAGCAGTACACCAACGGCAAGCGACTCAGCTTTGTGGATCATAATCAAAACGACGAGGTAACAGTTTGCGAAGTAGTATTGTCGGATCAGCCGCAGGTGGCAGCTATGATAGAATTGGCCGAAAATGATACTGCCGGATGGAGTGCCATGACGCCGGAAAGGATTAAAGAACTGTTGCACCTGACTGCAACCCATATTGCCAACAAACGGGGCGACCTGATAGGTTGCATGTCGGCTATTACCGGTAAAACCTTCTACGAAGGAGATGTGGAGGTGTCGGAAGCCATTGATTTTTGCAGGTATTATCCGCTTTCTCTTGAAAAGTTCCGGGCGTTGAATACAGTTGCATTACGCCCCAAAGGGCTTGTAGTAGTCATTCCACCCTGGAATTTCCCGACAGCCATTCCTGTTGGGGGAGTAGTTGCAGCCCTGGCGGGAGGAAACAGGGTTATCTTAAAGCCGGCCACGGTAGCTTACCCCATAGCCTGGGAATTTGCCCGGTGTTTCTGGGATGCAGGCATTCCCAAAGAAGCGTTGCAGTTGGTCTGTGCCGATGGAAGAGCCCCGGTTAACTTCCTTACTACCCATCCAGCAGTAAAACAAATTATTTTTACAGGGGGTACCGATACGGCGCTGAAACTAATGGCCGCCAATCCGCGTTGTCCGATCTCGGCCGAAACGGGGGGCAAGAATGCGATGATACTTAGCTCGTCGTGCGACAGGGATCATGCCATTCAGAATATCATGTCGTCGGCCTTCAGTAATGCCGGTCAGAAATGTTCAGCCTGTTCCTTATTACTTGTGGAAAAAGAAATCTACCATGATCAGGAATTTCAGGATAAACTAAAGGATGCTGCCCTCAGTTTGCATTCGGGGTCGGCCTGGAATCCGGGTAATATAGTAGGTCCGATGGTTTCCAATTACAATGATAAACTTGAAAAAGCGTTTGAACTCGAACCCGGCGAGAGTTGGTTGATTGCTCCCGAATACGTTGACCCAAAGAAGTATGTGTTGAAACCAACCATTAAGTGGGGGGTAAAGCCGGGTAGTTATACCTTTACTACCGAGCTGTTTGCTCCATTGCTGGCAGTGGTATGCGTTGACAACCTGCAGGAGGCAATCCGCATTGCTAATAGTTCGGAATACGGTCTGACCGCCGGACTTCAAAGTCTTGACGAAACAGAACAAGCACTATGGAAGAGCTCCATTGAAGCAGGTAATCTGTACATCAATCGTGGAATTACCGGAGCAATTGTAAGCAGGCAACCCTTTGGAGGAATGAAGCGATCAGCATTCGGTGCCGGTATTAAAGCAGGCGGACCAAACTATGTTGTTTCGTTTATGGAAGTGGAAGAAACCCGTTTGCCTGAAGCTGAGGAACAGTTGAAAGCTGCAGAGCAAAGTTATCGTTCAGCATGGGAATCGGAATTTTCAGTTGAACGGGATATCCATCAGATTCACGGTGAATCGAACATCTTCCGTTATCTTCCTGTTAAAAAGTTGGCGATACGTATCCTCGAAGGAGATAACCTGATTGACCTGATGATGGTGCTTAAGGCTGTGGAGATTACAGGAGTTAAGCCTCACTTCAGTTGTGATTCCCGTTCACCTTTCTATAAACAATTAAAGGAATTTGCAGGTAAAAGCAATGTTAGTTCGGAGGATATGCTTAGTTTTGTAAACAGAATGGATCAATTCGAACGTGTACGTACCCTGGGTGGTCAGTTACCCGATGAGATGTACAGTAAGGCGGCAGCAACAGGGGTTTATGTAGCCAATCAAAAACCGCTGACGGAAGGTATGCTGGAATTGATACACTACCTGCGCGAACAAAGTGTAACGTATGAATACCATCGTTACGGAAATATAGTTGAAGATGCTAACTAAAATTGCTATTATAGGACTAGGTGGAGTAGGAGGTTACTACGGTGGCCTCCTTTCCCGCTTTAGTGAGAATAATCCCGGACTGCTGGAAGTTACGTTTATAGTACGCGGTAGTCACCTCGAAAAAATTAACGAACAGGGATTGAAGGTTATAACTGAAACAGGTACTTTTACAACCCATCCCTACAGGGCTACAGCGATAGCCGAAGAAGCCGGTGTGATGGATTATGTGATTCTGGCTACCAAGAGTTACGACCTGGATGCAGTTGCTGAGCAAATACGACCTATGGTTGGAAAATCGACTATCCTGCTACCGCTGCTGAATGGTATAGATAACGTTAGCCGATTACGGAATCTGTATCCCGAAAACGAAGTCTGGTATGGATGTGCCTACATTATTGCAAGGTTGAACGAGCCCGGAGTGGTTGAAAGCTCGGGGAATGTTCACTACCTGCATTTTGGTCATGAGAAAGGCACATCACCGGAATTGCAGACGATAGAGGAATTGTTTGTTAAAGCCGGAATTGAGGCCAGTCTGAAAGAAAATGCCCTTCGTGCCATTTGGCGGAAGTTCTTTTACATTTCCACCACAGCAGCACTGACCACTCACCTGAATACCACCTTTAGTGAATTAGTATGGAACGGGGAGTACAGTCCCCTTTACAGGAATCTGATGCAGGAGTTGTATGCCGTTTCGGTAGCCGAAGAGGTAGGATTGTCGGAACATATTATTGACGACATGATGCGCTATGGAGGGAGTCTGCCTGAGGGTACTACCTCATCAATGAACAGCGATTACCTGGCCGGGCGACGCATCGAACTGGAGACACTTGTAGGAGTGGTGGTACGCCTGGCAAAAAAACACCGGATAGCGGTACCTCTTTATTCCATGATTTATGAAAAGCTGAAGTCAACGCTATCCGATTAGTTGATCGAATGCCTTTTTTTAATTCCCGGAAAGGAACTTACACCATTAATTTCTTGTAGCGAATTCGTTTAGGACCTTCGTCGCCGAGTCGTTTCCGTTTATTCTCTTCGTATTCCGAATAGGAACCTTCGAAGACAAACACTTCCGAATTCCCTTCAAAGGCGATGATATGGGTACAGATACGATCCAGGAACCAGCGGTCGTGCGAAATTACCACCGCACATCCGGCAAAAGCTTCCAGTCCTTCTTCCAGTGCCCGTAACGTATTCACGTCGATATCGTTGGTAGGCTCATCGAGTAACAATACATTTGCCTCCGACTTCAGGGTTAGGGCAAGGTGCAATCTGTTTCGTTCACCTCCCGATAACACGCCACAGAGTTTTTCCTGATCGCCGCCGGTAAAGTTAAAGCGGGCCAGGTAGGCACGGGCATTAATTTCCTTGCCGGCAACACGAATAAATTCTGTACCGCCGGAAATAACCTGAAATACGGTTTTGTTAGGATCGATGTCGGTATGACTCTGATCCACATAGCCTATCTTAACCGTTTCGCCTACTTCAAAGGTGCCTTTATCAGCCTTTTCCATATTCATCATCATCCTGAAAAGGGTAGTCTTACCGGCACCGTTTGGTCCGATAATGCCTACTATACCATTTGGGGGCAGGACGAAATCCAGCTTGTCGAACAACAGCTTGTCGCCAAACGCTTTGGATACGCCGACAGCCTCCACTACTTTATTACCAAGACGGGGACCATTAGGGATAAAGAGCTCCAGTTTTTCCTCCCGTTCTTTCTGGTCTTCGTTCATCAGACGGTCGTATGCTTCCAGACGCGCTTTTCCTTTTGCATGACGCGCTTTTGGAGCCATACGCACCCATTCGAGTTCACGCTCCAGGGTTTTACGTCGCTTACTGGCCTGTTTTTCTTCCATCGCCATCCGGGCAGTCTTTTGCTCCAGCCAGGAAGAGTAATTCCCTTTCCACGGGATACCTTCTCCGCGGTCGAGTTCGAGAATCCATCCGGCTACATTATCAAGGAAGTACCGGTCGTGCGTAATGGCGATAACCGTTCCCTGGTATTGCTGCAAGTGATGCTCCAGCCATTCAACCGATTCGGCATCCAGGTGGTTGGTAGGCTCATCCAGTAACAGGATATCCGGTTGACGAAGCAGCAGGCGGCACAAAGCCACGCGGCGACGTTCACCTCCCGACAGGGTAGCTACGGTTGCATCTTCGGGCGGACAACGCAGGGCATCCATTGCCCGTTCGAGTTTATTGTCGATATTCCAGGCATCTGCATGATCTAATTTCTCCTGCAATATACCCTGACGTGCAATAAGAGCATCGAAGTCAGCATCCGGATCAGCAAACTTTTCATTGATTTGTTCGAATTCGGCCAGTAAATCCATTACTTCCTGCACTCCCTCCTGTACAATTTCCTTAACTGTTTTGGTAGGATCTAACTGAGGGTCCTGTTCAAGGTAACCAACTGTATAGCCTGGCGAAAAGACAACTTCTCCTTCGTAGTTTTTTTCAATCCCGGCTATAATCTTCAGCAGGGTTGACTTTCCCGAACCATTCAATCCTATAATACCGATCTTGGCTCCATAGAAAAAGGACAGGTAAATATTGTTTAATACTCTCTTTTGGGGTGGGAAGGTTTTACTAACCCTCACCATCGAAAAAATTACTTTCTTATCGTCCGACATTTTTTATATAATTTAAAGTGCAAAGATACGAAGAATTCAATATATTTTGCTAAATTGCAAACCCAAATATAGAATAAACGAAAGCCTGCTACAGCATGAAAAAATCAAAATTAAAAATTGAATATCCATTAAGCAATGCTTCGTTGACGATACTATGGAATAGTATCAGCACACAATATGGATTGTCGGAATGGTTTGCCGATGAAGTGATGGTCGATGACTCCAGCTATATCTTCCGCTGGGATGATTGGGAGCAGGTGGCGCAATTATTGCAATCGCGTCAGAATTCACACGTGCGATTTCAGTGGGAGGAAGATAAAGGAACTGATGTATTCTTCGAAATTAAAATAGTAACGTCTGAATTCTCAAAAGATTTGTTGTTACAGGTGACTGATTTTGCGTTCCCGGATGAAGGCGACGAGGTAATATTATTATGGAATAAAAGTGTAGAAAAGTTACGCCGGGTGACCGGCATGTAAAAAAAGAATAAAATGGAAACCCTATTTGATACGATTAGTGCAGCAATAAAAACTGCCATGATGGCCCGCGATAAAGTAGCCCTTGAAGCGCTTCGCGGAATAAAAAAAGAATTTCTCGAAGCTAAAACAGCAAAAGGCAGTGATGGCAGTTTATCCGACGAACAAGCCATTAAGATTTTACAAAAGATGGTGAAACAGCGTAAAGAGTCGGCACAGATCTATGCTGCCCAGCAACGTCAGGACCTTGCCGATACTGAATTGGCAGAAGCTGCAGTTATTGAACGTTATTTACCTGCCCAAATGCCGGAGGCTGAGTTGGAAGCGGTAATTAGTGATATTATTAAAAAACTGAATGCCACCGGTCCGCAGGACATGGGGAAAGTGATGGGTGTGGCAACCAAACAACTTGCCGGCTTAGCTGAAGGCAGAATGATTTCGGAAAAGGTGAAGTCCTTATTGGCGTCGCTGGTTTGATTTTGAGCGTGAGTAGGTAAGATCTAATGCAGATTTGACCTATCTTTGTCCGTTCAATGAATAAGTAAATATATGGATGTTGTTATAATAATACTGAGTGCAATACTGCTGTTGATCGGAATTGCAGGTTCTTTGTTGCCCGTATTGCCCGGATTACCATTGAGTTATCTGGGTATCCTGTTGTTGCATTTTGCGACTGATTATGATTTCTCAATTACATTTCTGGTTGTATGGGCAGTGTTGATCCTGCTGTTACAGTTACTGGATTATTATGTGCCAATTTGGGGTACCCGACGCTATGGAGGTAGTAAAAAAGGAGTGTGGGGAAGTACAGTTGGATTGCTTGTCGGATTTTTCATGGGCCCCTGGGGGATTATCCTCGGACCATTCATTGGAGCGTTTATAGGCGAACGGTTGTCGCATAAAGATATTCAACGATCATTACAGGCCGCAGTTGGCTCATTTGTAGGTATCTTCTTTGGTGCTGTTTTAAAACTCATTGCCGGAGGATTTTTACTTTACTTCTTTATAGCCCGGCTGATTGCTAATTGACTTATTCTAATAACATGAAAGTAAAAGATTTTGATTTCTCGAACTCTCGTTCGAAGGTGAAAGTCCTGGTGGACGGGATCAGTTTAAAAATCACACTTGGCACATTGGTACCCGGAGATAATCTTCCTTCTATTAATGACATGAGTGCTCTTCTTTATGTATCGAGAGATACTGTCTTTAAGGCTTATAAGGAATTAAAGCAATTAGAGCTTATTGAGTCAACTCCCATGAAAGGATATTACGTAACCGGAAAGGTGAAGCGGATACTTCTTTTACTGGATACCTACAGTTCCTTCAAACAGGCATTATACAAACAGTTTGTGGCTCATCTGAGTGGTGATTATAAGGTGGATCTGATTTTTCACCAGTATAACCGCCGACTTTTTGAAACAATAATTAAAGAAAGTATTGGTAAGTACAGTCTGTATGTTGTAATGAACTTCTCGAATGACATTCTATCACCCGTTATAAAGAAGTTACCTGCCCATCAGCTCTTGTTACTCGATTTCGGTAATTTTGATAAGTCGGGCTACAATTATATATGTCAGGATTTTGACACTGCATTTTACAATTGCCTGCTGTCAGTGAGAGAGCAACTTGCTAAGTACAAACAGCTATGCTTTGTTATGCCCGGAGAGCACGCACATCCCTTATGTTCGATCGACGCACTAAAACGCTTTGGTGCACTCACATCGACTCCGTGTACGGTAATTCAAACGGATAGTGACTGGAAAGGAGTGAACCCTTCTACTTTGTATATCGGGATTGTACGTGAAGATATTGTGTCCATTATTAAGAGTGCCGACGAAAAAGGATTGAAGTTGGGTTCTGATATCGGACTGTTAATTTATAACGAAGAACCCCTGTTGGAAGTTATCAAAAACGGCATATCATCAGTGAGTATTGACTTTGGTTTATTGGGAGAGAAAGCTGCATATTTTGTGATGACCCGCGAAACGGTGCAGGAATATATTCCAACTCACATCAACCTGCGAGCATCATTATAAAAGAATCACCGATTCTTTCTGAATTATTACATTAACTATATATTGAAACATTCATTTTTTTATGCAATTAACGGCAAAACTAACGCAGGTGTTACCACTGCAAACGGGTAACGGTAGAAACGGAGAGTGGAAAAAACAAGATATAATTGTTGAGACTGATGGTCAGTACCCTAAAAAGGTATGTGTTTCCATTTGGGGGGATAAAATCAATCCGCAACATCTTCAGCCAGGCACTACCCTGAAGATTGATTTTGATGTTGAGAGTCGCGAATTTAACGGCCGTTGGTATACGGATGTTAAAGCGTGGAAGGTGGAAGCAGAGAATGCAGAAGGTTCTTCCCCCGGTATGATACCTCCACCACCTGTGCCTCCTGTCCCTGATTTCGACGATGGAGGTTCCGTTCCTTCTGATCTTCCTTTCTGATAAAACATCTTTCGCATCTTATACGCTCCTTACCCGACTATAAGATGCGATTTTTTTTTCAAAGTGATGTTATAAAACTACAATCCATTTCGTCGTTCTAACAGAATGAGTCAGGAACTATTCAGGGCAAGTGTTTTGCCTATGCGCGATTACCTCTTTGCAACAGCACGCAAGATACTTGCAGAAGAGGAAGATGCAGAAGATGCCGTACAGGAGGTTCTGCTGAAGCTGTGGTATGTTCGTGAAACTCTGTCGGATTATAACAATGTAGAAGCTTTTGTTACAACGGTAACAAAAAATCATTGTCTCGATAAACTAAAAGTAAAACGGCGAACGGAGGCCATCTCGGATCATGTGATGGAGATGCAAAGTGCAACGAATCCCTACGATCTTACAGAACGAAGCAACACCAACGCAATCATTCAACAGATCATCGATAAGCTACCTCCCCTGCAACGTGAAATAATTCGAATGAAAGATATGCAGGAGTACGAAGTGGAAGAGATTGCCGAAATTATTGGAACTAAGTCGGAAGCTGTTCGAATGAATTTATCGAGAGCCCGTAAAAAAGTGAGAGAAGAATTTGTAAAGTGGAATAAGATATGAGACTGAAATTTAGATCGAAGATTGAAATAGGTGAACTGGAACGGCTTATCGACCGCTATTACGAAGGACTGACAACGGTTGAGGAAGAAAAGCAGCTTTATAAGTTGCTGACTCATCCTGATGTGAAGAACGGGTATGAAGCTGAACGGGCTATGTTGGGGTATTTCAGGCAAAAGAATACCCGACCACAGCTGATAAGTATACCAGTTTTACGTAAAGTAGCCGTTGTGGCAATAGTTGTTATGAGTGGGATTGCTGCCCTTCAACTACTTACGCCTGATATGAATGCTACTTCGTATGCCTACGTCAACGGAATCAGAATAACGGATCCAGGCAGGGTTAAAACCTATGCCAAAGTGAGCTTAGGCTCCTTGACAAATTCGGAGGACCTGGTAACTAAGAGTCTGGAGGATGTAAGTTCGCGGCAGATGATAGAAAATCAATTGGATATATTTGCAGAAACGGAATAATAACCTTTAATAAAAGGAATAATGAAGAGAGTTAATAAAATAATACTGATACTGCTACTGGCAGGAAGTAGTCTTTCTGTACTGCAGGCTCAGAAAGGGCTGGCTATTAAAAAAGTGTTCGACACTTACGGGAAGAGTGAAGATGCAGTTATGGTGGAGATGTCGCTGGATATATTACAGGGCTATGACTTTGCACTTTTTAAAAGCATTACTATTACCGACAACGAAGCAGCTGCCGAATTAGCCCGGAAATGCATTGCCATTGACGAAAAAGACGCAAGAAAAGTAAAACAGGTTGTTGCCAATGGAGTTCCCACTTCAGTGTATTTACAACTACCTCCCAGGGATAACTACTACCGCTTGATTCTTTACAATCACACCCGCAAGCCCGAATCAGTCCTTACGCTGATCTACATAGAATCGGAAACCGATTCGGAAGACCTGTTGAAATTCATCTTAAAGAAAAAATAACAATCAATTTAGAAACCAATGAGAAAATTGCTTATCACTTTTGTAGTGGCACTAACAGTTATTGCCACCAACGCTCAGGAGCAGGTAAAAGATACTACGGTATATTTCAACAGGAAAATGATTCAGATAATTGATAGTACCGAACAGGTAACCGTGAAAGTATTTGATGAAAATAATGAATCCTATTCAAAAGTATTCGAAGGAGTTTATACCGACAGTAAAACCTACGAAAAATGGACAGTTATCGAGGAAATAGGTATTCGTATTCCATTTATTCACAAACCTAAAAAGAGAAACTTCAGGATGGAACCTCACTGGGCAGGAATAGGATGGGGGTTTTTAAACATAACTGATGGCCAGGGCCAGCTTAATAACGTAAATGGCGTATCCCTGAAATCTGAAAGCTCCAATGAGTTCTATTTTAACCTGATGGAAAAGATAGTCCCTGTCTACCGCAATAACCTGGGTCTGACCACCGGTATGGGACTGAACTGGAAAAATTTCTACCTGGATAATGATGAGTATTTTGCAGAGGTGGATGGCATAACCAGTCTTTATGATGCCCCCGATGGTGTTGACTACAGTTATAGCAGGTTACGCATGCTTTACATCACTATCCCATTGATGCTCGAATGGCAGCCTGATTTTGGATCCCGTCACCGTTTATTTGTTTCCGCAGGTGTTGTAGCCGGTATAAACACAATGGCTTCGTTTAAAGCACGCTACAAACAAGGAACTTCGACTCGTTATACCAAAGAAAAAGGATTAAATGCTGCTCCGGTTACGATGGATTATATGGGTCAGATAGGTTATGGAAGCTGGAGCGCCTATGTAAAGTATTCACCCTTCAGTATATTTCAGTC
>JAQUYE010000004.1 GCA_028691965.1 Paludibacter sp.
TCGTTCAAATGGACTTGTGCTTTCTAACCTGGCAAATACCCGCGTGCAATGGGAAACTACTGCCCGTGCCAATGTGGGCTTAGATCTTGGATTGTTTAATGATCGCCTGAATGTACAGGCCGACTTCTACCATAGTACTACCTCTGATTTGTTGACCTTGCAACCGCTTCCCGAAATTACCGGTCTGCGCTATTTCTGGAGTAATGGGGGCGAAATGACCAATACCGGTTGGGAACTGGCAGCTCAGCTCAAAGTGCTGAATACACGTGATTTCCAGTGGGAACTTGGGCTAAGCGCAGGCGGATATGTGAATGAAGTGCAATCCCTGCCCGACAATCGCCCGATAATTTCTGCGCTCTATGGAGGGGAAATGATTACTCAGGTCGGACAACCTTACGCATCCTTCTATGGCTACAAAACTACCGGAGTTTACAAAACCCGCGATGAAGCCGAAGCCGGTGGCCTTACCAAACTCATGAATGATGGAAGCTATGCTCCCTTTGGTGCTGGTGATATGATTTTTGAGGAAGTGGTAAAAGACGGAGTTATCGACGAAAAGGATCGCCAGATCATCGGAAATCCTACTCCTTCGCTCTATGGTAACTTCTCAACACGCATGAACTACAAGCGCTGGAGCCTGAATGCTGTCTTCGCTTACAGTCTTGGTAACGAAGTATACAATTATTACCGTCGAAACCTCGAGTCGGGAATGAACTATAATAATCAGACCTTAGCGATGAATCGCAGATGGACAGGTGAAGATCAGGATACTGATATGCCACGGGCAGTGTATGGCGACCCAATGGGCAATGCACGTTTCTCCGACCGATGGATAGAAGATGGTTCGTACCTGCGTTTTAAAAACCTTTCGATAGCTTACGAACTGCCGCTCAACAGCGAGTTCATTGAGGGACTAAGTGTTTGGGCCTCCGGTGAGAATCTGTATACATGGTCGCGTTACCTGGGTCTCGATCCGGAAGTGTCGGCCGGAAACTCGGTGTTCCAGCAAGGGATTGATATTGGTCTGTTGCCTCCGACCCGCAGTTACTCGATAGGTGTAAAAATAAATCTGTAATTGGTAAAAAACTAGTATATGAAAAAGATAAGTAAACTATTCGTGGTGCTGTTATTCCCGGTACTCTATTTCTCCAGTTGCGATAGCCTGCTGGAAGTGGATTCCGACCGACTGGTATTCGAGAAGGATCATGGGATGGATGCTGCCAACGACACCTTATATTCCATGTTCGGGGTGCTTTCGCAACTCCAGAAGCTGGCTGATAGTTATGTAATACTCGGCGAACTCAGGGGTGATCTGATGGATGTAAGTGAAACGGCTAATCGCTTCCTGAAAGAAGTGAACACCTTTAATTTTAGTGCCGATAATCCCTATAGCTCCAATTTACGTGACTATTATGCCGTTATCAATAACTGTAATTATATTATTCAGAATATTGATACTTCGGTGGTCAACAAGGCCGAAAAGGTGATGTACAGAACGTATGCTGCAACTAAGGCCATTCGTGCCTGGACCTATATGCAGATTATGCTTAATTACGGTGAAGCAACGTATTACGAAAAACCCTTGCTGACGCTCGAAGATGCTTACGAAGGTCATACTGTCTACACAAGTATGGACCAGCTGGCTCCTGTGTTGATTCAGGATCTTGAACCCTGGAAAGAGGTGGAACAACCTACCTTCGCGGGAGGCTTATACTCGTATAATATTAACGATTCCTTCTTCCCGGTACGTATGCTTCTGGGGGATTTGTTCCTGTGGACCGGTCAGTACGAACGGGCTGCCAACGAATACCGCGATCTTATGTTTTACGACAGGGTGTTGCTGAGTTCACAGTATGCCTCGACTTACCGTACAGAAAATAATGTATTCACGGGTGGTGCATGGACTAACTGGTCGACTATTTTCAGAAGAGGTACAACAGAGCAACTCACCAACCTGGTTACCTCCAATGAGCACCAGCAAATCTTCACGCTGGATAGTTTGTTTATTCATGCAGAATTGATTCCTTCTACTAAAAGTATTTATAACTGGGCATCACAAATCTACTCTGAATCGGTACGACTCGATACCATCGGGGATTTGAGACGTTATGGTTCGTATTCTACCGCCTTCACTGATGACTTTACGGTTATCGAAGATGAGTACCGTATCTCCAAGTACGAATTGTTGTACGAAAACGAAGAGGATGTTGAAACGCGTCAGGTGTTTTTGTATCGTGCAGCTATGGTGTACCTGAGGTATGCAGAAGCGGTAAACCGTATGGGGAAACCACGGCTTGCGATGGCCGTTCTTAAAAATGGGTTGAATGCAAACACTATTGCTAGTGATTTGATAGTACCTCCCTCCGAGAAAGATTCGATTGTTCCCAACTATATGAACTTCTCCGATCAACGTTTCACGAATAATATCGGCGTGCATGCCCGCGGTTGTGGAAACGTGCACCTGGATACTACCTATTTTGTGATTCCCCGTTCCATCGTGAATCAGGAAGAGATGGTGCTGTATGTGGAAGATCTTATTGTGAACGAAGCTGCTCTGGAGCTTGCGTTTGAAGGAAATCGTTTCCACGATCTGATGCGTGTGGCGATACGTCGCAACGATAATGCGTACCTGGCTGATAAAGTAGCGGATAAACACATACAGAACAAGGAAGCTATACGTGCTAAGTTGTTGGACCGCAGCAACTGGTACCTGAAGAAATAATATATATACACACAAAAGGATGTACACTGGTAGCACAGGGTATATCCTTTTTTTTGCACTGCTCATGAAAAAAGTACTTCTTTACGTGTTGGTGATGCTGGGATTAGCTGCACCAATGAATGCCCAACAGTTTTTTACTATCAACAACCCGGATTATCGTAAAAGTCCGCATACCGGTATGACCCGCCAACACTGGAAAGAGGCGGCCTTGTTTATGCTTGATGGAGCATTCAGCTATGTGAAAAACATCGATGATCCGATGAAGTTCCCCAAGCAGCACGAAATTACCTATCCGCGTAACGAGGGACAAGTACCTACTGAAAAGCTGGAGGGACTCAGTCGCACCTTGTTTGTGGCAGCACCACTGCTTCGTGAGGATCCTGAACTTAAACTCAATGGGATAGGCGTGGCTGAGTATTACCGCCATCAACTGGGGAACCTGATTAAAGAAGGGCATCCTTCCTTTATTCGTCACCGTGCCCGCAATGGTGGTCCCAGTCAGATCCTGGTTGAATTCGGTGCCATGGCTATTTCGCTGTTTACTGCTCCCGCTGTGCTGTGGGATCCGCTTCCGCAGGATCAGAAAGATGCGCTGGCTGCTGTTATGCTCAGCTATGCCGACGGACCGACGGTGGACTCGAACTGGAAGTTCTTTAATATTTTTGTGCTTAGTTTCTTCGACCAACAGGGATATACGGTTAATAAAAAGCTATTGGTCGAATACCTCGACCGATCGTTGAAGCATTACCGTGGCGAAGGATGGTACAATGATAGTCCGGCTTTCGACTACTATTCAATGTGGGCATTCCAGATGTATGGTATTCTGTGGGCCGACTTCTATGGAAACAAGAACTACCCGGATCAGGCACGTACCTTTACGCAGTATTTTTCTGATTTGAAGGATAACTATTCCTATCTCTTTGCCCGTGATGGAAAGATGATCATGTGGGGTAGAAGTATTTCGTACCGCTATGCTGCTGTTACACCTTTCCTGCTGATGGGACTCGAAAACGATCCTGCTACCAATTGGGGATGGATGCGTCGCATCGCTTCGGGTAATTTGTTGCAGTTCTTCCTGCACCCCGAATTTATGGAAGAGGGTGTTCCTACACTTGGCTTTTATGGCCCGTTCGAACCGGCAACACAGATGTACAGTTGTCGCGGAAGCGTGTATTGGGGAGGTAAGGTATTCCTTGGATTACTGGTTCCCGAAGATCATCCCTTCTGGCAGGCCACCGAAAATGAAGGTGCATGGGAAAAGGACTTTAAAAAGGGAACAGTAGTGAATAAATTCCAACCGGGATCGGAAATCCTGATTACGAATTATCCGACCATTGGTTCCTCGGAAGTAAGAGCCTGGTGTCACGAAACGGTGGCGGGCGACTGGCAGAAATTCAGAAGTACTGAAAACTATAACCGCTTATCGTACAACAGTGCTTTTTTATGGCAGGCGGATGGTAAGCAGGGTGAGGTAGCCATGAATTACCTTACCAAAAATGTTAAAGGGCAATGGGAAGCCTTGCGTTTATATACCTTCCGAAGTTTTGAAGGGGGTGTGTATCACCGCGATGCTGTGCTCGAAACGAACCGTGAATTGCGTTACTCCCTGCGCGACCAGCCACTGGCAGATGGTATCCTGCGTAATGACACCCTCTTTTCGCCGGTGGATACGGAATTGCGCTTAGGACATTATGCCTTGCCGGTGCTCGATAAGCCCATGAAACAACAGGTACGCACGATTGGCGGTCGCCGGGTCTACATCCTCGATAATGGGTACTATACCCTTGCAATGGCAGTGAACGACAACTTCAGCAGGATGGAGTTTGTTGAAACAACTGGATTGCATCCCGAAGCAGATAAAAGTGTTGTAATTAATGCGGTTGCCTCCGTAAAGGCAGGTGAGCCTTTGGCATTAAAATCGGTAATGCTTTGGAAACAATCCGGTAATAAGTTTAGAAAGAAGGATTTCAAACTGTTGAACTAATCGTTGCTAACAGATAACAACAGCCCGGAATGTAACTAACACATTCAGGGCTGTTTGTTTATTTGCGTTTGTTTTTCTCGATCCACTCTTTCGGGGTCGTGCCGAATTCGTTTTTAAAACACCTGCTGAAGTACTTAGGATCACTGAATCCAACGGAATAGGCTATCTCCGAGATGTTTCCGATATTATTGGCCAGCATCTGCAAGGAGTGTTTCATACGCACATTCCGAATAAACTCACCCGGTGAGAGTCCGGTAAGTGATTTCAGTTTCCGGTGCAGAGTCGACTTGGAGGTCGACATGTCGACTGCAAACTGGTCGAAGTCGAATTTCTCATCTGCCAGTCGTTCTTCAACCACTTCAACTGCCTGTTTCAGGAATACCTCATCAATCGAATTGTATTCCATTGAAGAAATATTGATTTCTTGTCCCTGCTGGAAGCTTTCTACCTTCTGCTTCCGCTTTCCGATCAGGTTTTTTACACGTGCATTCAGCACCCCTAATTCAAAAGGCTTCGAGATAAAGGCGTCGGCTCCTGCATTATAACATTCAATACGATCCTCAGCAGTGTTCTTGGCAGTCAGCATCAATACATCAATATGACTGGTGTTCAGGTCGTTTTTAATTATTTTACAGAAGGTGAGTCCATCCATTTCAGGCATCATAACATCGCTGATGATCAGGTCGATTTCATGTTCACGTACCAACTGCAAGGCCTGCAGTCCGTTCTCGGCGCGATACACGGTATAGTTGTCGCTGAAATTCCCGGCAATAAGCTGGTTCAGTTCCTTATTATCTTCCACGATAAGAATGCTGAAGTCGGTTGCAACATCCGGTGTTGTACTGCTCTGAATTTCTTCTGTTTTAATCTCCTCTATATTCGATAATTCGTCTTCGGCTGCTTTTTCATTGGCAGTGTAAGCTTGTTCGTTGACAGGGATTTCGATGGTGAATACCGACCCTTCGCCCAGGATACTATTAACTTCTATTTTTCCATGATGAATTTGTAACAGGTCCTGGGTAAGTGATAAACCAATGCCATGACTCTGACTCTGATCAACAGTGCTGCTGATGTAGAAACGTTTGAAAATGTGAGGCAGGTCGTTTTCCGGTATGCCACTGCCGGTGTCGGAAACCGATAAACGCATTATAACATCGTCCTTGCGGGGCACGAAGCTGGCTTTTACAGCGATGGAACCTCCGGCAGGAGTGTATTTGAAGGCGTTGGAAAGGATGTTATATACAATCTTATCCAGTTTGTCGGGATCGAAAAAGGCCATGTAACTATCGTATTCGATGTCGACCGAGAACTGGATTTGCTTTTCAGTTACCTGTGGCTGGAAGTTCGACTGACAAATATTGCGCACAAATGCCACGATATCGCTCTGTACTACCTTCAGTTTCATGTTCCCTGTTTCGGTTTTACGAAAAACAAGGATTTGTTTAATTAGACGTTTCAGCCGGTTGACATTATCTTTCATGATTTCAAACTGAACGTTGTGCTGACTAAGATGTTTCTGCAGACTTTCAATCTGTAGCATGATAATGGTTAGCGGCGTTAGCAGCTCGTGCGATATATTCGTAAAATACCTCAGTTTTATCTGGGTGAGCTCTTCAGTCTTTTCTTTATCAATCAGCGAGATCTTTAGTTCGTTGCGCAGCCGGATACGATTGGCCAGGGTATGATAGATAAGATAGGTGAGTCCGACAATCAACAGAATGTAAATCAAATAAGCCCACCAACTCTGGTACAGGGGTGGCTTCACCTGTATACGCAGGGTCGTCACCTCATCGCTCCACACCCCGTTTTCATCGCTTGATCGCACCTGGAATACATAATTACCGGGTGTTAATCCTGCATAGTTAACAAATCGACGGTTGTTGCCAACATAGTTCCAGTCTTTGTCGATTCCCGACATACGATATGCGTACTGAATTTTTCTGGCAGTGTAGTAGTCGGGCGAGCTAAATTCTATGCCTATTGTACTCTCACTGTGTTTGAGTACGATGCTGTTTTCGGTGGCATCAAAATGCTTGCTGGTACTCAAGTCGAATAAGGATCGATTCTGAATCAGAATATCCGAAATCTTAACTTTCACCTTTGAGCGACCGGTATTGATGGCTTGAAGGGCAGGATTAATTAAGCAGAACCCGTTGTTCCCTCCAAACAGGAGTTCGCCGTTGCGTAGCTTTATTAATGAATTCTTGAAAAAAGCACTTACGGCGATACCATCTACTGTTGAGTAATAATTGGAAGCGTGCGATTTCGGATTGTAACGGATAATGCGTTTCAACGTGGTAAGCCAAATATTTCCCTGGTTATCTTCCAGGATATCCAGCAAACCTTCTTCAGAAATACCATAGCTATTACTTATCTCTTCAGCTAGCTGTTTGTCGGGGTTGTACACGTACAATCCCCCTTCCTTGGTAGCTATATATACTAAACCATTGTTCTGGCATAAGATGCTCTGAACGCTCAGACTCTCATAGTTTCCGATATGCAAGGGTGTTTTGTGTACTTCCCATTTTTTTTTCTCCTTATCCGCTTGCAGGTAAAAGACTCCATCCTTTTCTGTTCCTACCCAGATACGCCCGAACTTATCGTGTTTGATGTCGTTTATATACCTCAGTTGATCCGAAATTAAACGGGTAGTCCCTGATGCCTGATGAGCGAATATGCCGTTAGATGTGCCTATCCACATGGTGCCCTGAGCATCTTCGTGGAAGTCGGTAATGGCATGTTGACTTGCCGGATCTTCGAGGTAATCAGTAGAGAGGTGCTGAAGGTTGCCCGGACCAGTCTGGCGATAGATATGATAAAAATTATCCCCTTCGCCTGCTACCCACAGATTGCCTGTTTTTTGATGATGTGCCAGGGCGATAATAGAGCTTTGTCGGTTAAGGAAGGGGTCGGACGGGCGACTCACTGTAGCGGTAGTGGTATTGAAATGGAACAGACCTACACGATTGATGACGAGGTACAGTTCGCCGGAGTTAGTTTCAGCAAAACGGGTTACATAAGGCTCTGCATTTAGGTTACGTACCTGAGGTAAGGAATAATTTTGCACCGGTAGCCGGTTATAGTCCATCTGGAAGACACCTTCGCCCACTGAGCCCAGCCAAAGGTTATCATTCCGATCGCGTATGATAGAATGAAACAACTGATAGTCGCCATTGCCAAAAAGCTGTCGACAACCCTTTACAGTATACTGATTACCCTCCCGGTGAATGGATCGGAGTCCGGAGTAGGTAACTACCCACAATGTTCCGTTTTTATCCTCCGTCATACTATAGGATATATCATCAATTCGTTCGGTGGAGGCAGCAGAGGGTTTGAATTGCTCGTAACTAATCGTTCCGCGATGGTCGGTTTTAAGTTGAAAGATCCCGTCGCCCCAGGTCAGTACCCAGAATTGATCGTTACTGTCCTGCATAATATGGAAGGGGTTATTTTTGGGACCAATGGAAGAGGGGGTAATAACCTTTTTAGCATCTTTGGTGATCATGCATAGTCCGCGATTCCAAAAGGATATCCACAGATTTCCTTCTTTGTCTTTAAAAATATGGTTTACAGTATTTCCCGGAAGTCGAAGGGGAGAGTCGGAATCAGCAGAAAAACGCTGGTATTCCTTAGTTTCGGGGTTCATGCGTAACACACCATAATCGGTAGTGCCAATCCACATCATACCCTCATCGTCGAGAAGCAGACTGTTAATTCGTTCCTTGTTAGTGTAAGGATTGTTGAGGGTTTCGATAACAAAGGAGGTGTTGTCGATAATATTGACCCCTTCGGAGGTTCCTACCCAGATGCGACTATGATTATCTTCGGTGATATACTGAATTTCGTTGCTGGTCATGGTGCCCGGAGTTTGGGGGCTGGAACGAAATACTTTAATATCATACCCGTCGAATCGCCCTAAACCGTCGCGTGTTCCAAACCACATATAGCCCTTGCTGTCGTGGTACAAGCGGTTTACCGAATTGGATGGCAAACCTTCGTTGTAAAGAAACCGCTCAAAGCTAAGAGTTTGATTTTCTATGGCCTGAAGCAATGGTGGCAGCAGCAAAAGAAAAAGGAGTAGGGTTGAGTATTTCTTCATGGAAAATAAATTATAATAATACAAACTATGAGCTAAGGTCTCCTGTGAAGGAGAACCCAGCTCATATGTAACAAAAAATAAGTTTACTTAGTTGTATGTGAGTTCCCGAAGGATACGTTCAGCACCTCCGATTTTATCCATCACGAACAACATGTAGCGCACATCCACATTAATGGTACGTTGTACTTCCGGCTCAAAAACGATATCACCACTCATCGCTTCCCAGTTACCGTCGAATGCCAGTCCGAGTAGTTCACCTTTAGCGTTAAATATCGGACTGCCCGAGTTGCCGCCGGTAATGTCGTTATTGCTTAAGAAGTTAACTATTAATTTCCCGTTTTCATCGGTATAGGGTGCCAGGTCGTTATTCAATAAGGTTGTTTTCAACGCTGCGGGCACATCAAATTCCATATCACCGGGAATCTCTTTTTCAAGGATACCCTTTGAAGTGCTGTAGTAGTTATATGCTACTGCATCAGCCGGCTCGTAACCACTGATAGTGCCGTAGGTAAGACGCATGGTGAAGTTAGCATCCGGATAGGTTTTCACGCCTTTCGCACGATTAATTTCGAGCATTCCGGCTTCGAAGAGACGTTCGGCGTTCCGGATGATGGCACGGCTTTCGTCTATATCAGCACCTTCCAGGCCATTCAGTGTGGCTCTCACCTCATCTCTGAACTTCAAAGCAGGGTCTTTCCTGAGATTAATTTTACCTGATTTGTAAAGCTTTAAAAATTTATCTTTATCGCTAAAGGCTGATTTGGCAAATAGATTGCGGGCGTATGCCTTGTAGTTGCCTTTAAACTTCTTGTCGATTTCAGTATAGAAAGAGGGTAGTTCGGAAGCATCTACATAAGTGCGGTAGGTTTCGAGCATAACGGCAAGGGTAGCCTCGTCAACGGAAGGATAATAATCTTTGTAGACCCGTTCGGCACGCTTAAGAGCAGCTTCTTCCTTGTCTTTGGCGTTGACTAAGTCTTCGAGTGCACCGGCGATGCGGGGCATTTCAACACCGGCCAGTAATGCTTCCCGCAGGTAAGTAGCAGTTCGGGTTGATGTGTAAACTTTAGCATTGTGTTGTTCCAGCTCCTGTAACACCGAACCATATTTCTTTGTGCGATCGGGATCGGCTGCAACCCATTGCCGGAAGTTACGTTCCAGCTCCTGTTTACGAGCCATCACACCCAACTCTTCAATGGCTTTGTTCATGCCGATGCTGTTTTTCCAGTAGTTCGAACTTCCGGCATATTTACTTGCATAGGCGATGTTAATCGCTTCGTCGGCTTTCATGAACGACTTCCACACCTCCTGTTTGGCACCACGTACGTCGATACGGGCCTGGTTGGTAGCCTTGGTGCGGTTGGTGATTCCCCAGGAAGTGAGGTAGCGGGAAGTGCTTCCCGGATTTCCCATGATAAAAGCAAAGTCGCCCGCTTTATATCCTTTGGTGCTTATAGCTGCAAAACGTTTCGGACGGTAAGGCTGGTTGTCGGCTGAGTAAGCGGCAGGCTTATTGTCTTTATTTGCATAAACTCTGAATACCGAATAATCACCTGTGTGGCGTGGCCACATCCAGTTGTCGGTGTCGCCGCCAAACTTGCCGATGGAAGTGGGAGGAGCATGTACAAAGCGTACATCTTTAAATTCCTCGAGCAGGAAGACAAAGAACTGATTGCCTGAGTACATGGACTTTACCTGCACTACATAATCATTATCTTTCGAAAATTCATCTTTTATAACAGCTACAACCGAGTCCTGAGTACTGCTTCGTTTTTCAGGCGACATGGATTCGTTGAGCGCTGAAAGCACCCTGTCGGTTACTTCGGTAATGCTGACCAGGTATTTTACAGTAAGTCCCGGAGCCGGTATTTCATCTTTCAGCTCTTTAGCTGTAAATCCATCGCGCAAGTAGTTGTGTTCTAAACTGCTAAGGCCTTGAATAGCACCATAGCCACAATGGTGGTTAGTAAATACTAATCCCTGATCCGATACAGTAATTCCTGTACATCCGCCACCAAAAACTATCACTGCATCCTTCAGGCTTACTGTAGAATCGCTGTAAAGTTCTTCGGCCGGCATGGTGCAGCCTAATTGTTGCATCGCTGAGATATTTTCCTGAATGGAAGGTAGCATCCACATACCTTCATCGGCTTTGGCAGTCAGCATGGTGATAAGAGCGACTGCGGTTAAAAGCATTTTCTTCATTAAATGATAGTTTTCAGTGTTCAATCGATAATTTGTATAAAAAGGACACAAATTTACAATAAATATCTCAATTTCAGAGAAACAAGATTTTTTAATTGTTAGTTGTTAATTGTTAATTGTTAATGAGGGTTGCTTGTGGGTGGGTGTCGGGCGGGTTTTGATGTTATTTTAATAAAATATTGGTAGTTTACAGGTAGTTAGTGCTTTGTTTTTAACTGTATTCTATAGTTTTGTAGAACCAAATGGGACTGTTTCACCCTGATTTACAGGTTGTCACGCCCTGTGTGATTGACCGGGACGCCCTGTGTGATTGACCGGGACACCCTGTGTGGTTGGTTGCGACATCTCGTGTGATAGTCTGTGACACCTTGTGTGCCAGACCGGGACATCTCGTGTGATAGTCTGCGACATCTCGCGTGCCAGTCTGCGACATCTCGTGTGATAGCCTATCACACAAGATGTGGGGATCTGTCATATAAGGTGTGACGACTGATCACACCTTATATGACAAGCAGATAAACTATAAGTAACTGATCAGTTACTTATAGTTTAAATGGACAATCGGTTTAGTTGAGACGACAGTTTCCCGGTAACCAAAAAAGGAAATTGGTTAAAGCTTTTTGGAAGTAAAAAGGACGTTAGTGCAGTAAAACCAGCAAGGAAAGGAGGGTGCTGTAAAAAAGATACGACTGTTCGTGTGTTCTGATTGCCCGAAATGGGTAATTGTTGTTGGGGTGAAAGCGGCAGGGTAACGGGATGAAAACCTGCCGGAATTGGATAGGTAAAGTGCATTGTAAGTAGTTGCGACCTGTCCGTATACAGTTGCATACGCCGGCCCGAATACCCTAAGCATAGTTGTTAAAGTCTTTGATGTGCCTGATATGTTAATTTTTGAGTTAACAGTTTGAGGTATGTGGAGAGAGGGTGCAAGTTGGGTGGTGAGGACTATTACAAGGTATACAGTAACTATAAGAAGCACTATCGGGAGAACTTCGGGTTGGAATAATTTAAGTAGGAGGCTTGCTTTCATGGGTGCAAATATAGCGCACTTCCTTCACTGAAAATTGCACAATTGTGGGCAAAAATTGCACAATTGTGTCTGATTTTACCGTTTATCAGGCTGATAGGGTCAGTTTGTCGCTGGAGGATAGGTAAAGCAATCAAAAAAAGATGTCCTGAAATATAATTTTCAGGACATCTTTTTAAAAGGTGGTGCCACCAGCACCACGATATAATCAGATAGTCAGTCATTTACGCCCAATTGGTCTTTTGTTGGGATGTAAATCCTTAATTTTACCCTGTATTCGCGCTGGAATTTGGAAAATCGGTAAGCTTTTCACATCTCTCTAGCTCTACTCTTAGATGTGTTATTTCCTTCTGTAATTCGTAACATAGTTTCCATGGATTTTCCCCGTATTCTGGTGATGGTTCTTGTAATCTGTCAACAGACATCGGCTTTGAATCATATTGGTCAAAAAAATAATTCATATCAACATTGAAAAACAACGCTATCTTTTCCAAATTGGTGACTTTAGGAATGCTCCTTCCATTGATAATTGAATCTAATCCAACGAGACTTAGTTCAATGTGTTCACATAAAGATGCTTTAGAAAACCGTTTGTCAATAAGTTTTCTTTGTGTAATTAGATAATTGATTTTCTGTGGATTAAACATATTTATATTGTTTAAGATTCTAAATAACAAAGTAAAGTATGATTTTTAACACAAATAATAGTTTGTATTATGAAAGAATACTGTATGTTTGCACTACTAATTTAATAATTAAATTGATAATGTAATGAAAGTAGAACTAACAAAAGAGCAACAATTAAACTTTAAGGACTATTATAATGCTCTGGTAGAGAGTAAGAAAGCGGATATAGTAAAGTTTTTTGTACCGAAGTACATGTCAATCGCTACATTCTACTATCGAATGAGAACTAATGGATGGACAGAGTATGATTATGAGAAAATGGAAGAGTTAACCACACTAAACTTTAGATCTGATGAAAACAAAATTTGTACAGTTGCTGAGTAAGGCAACGGGTGTTGATGTAACAATTGTTGGTGATAACACTAATATAACCTTTGAATCACCTGTATGGCCAGGTAAAACTTGTATATACCAGATAATGGGTGCCTGGGAGCTTATTTCGGCAAATGAGAGAGGTATAAAATTGGCAAATTACGACGAAATAACACCAAGTAATTATGGAAATAAGGAATCTTGAATTTACCGGATTGCCAGATGGTGAAGTTGAAGTGAGACCTGCTGAAGCTAAACCATTTACTCTTACTCCAGAGAATGCGGAGTTTGTTGAGGAATTTTTAAATATGCTTCGATTACGTCGTCCTCATGCTCTTGATGCGTTACGCAAAAGGTACTCAAAAAGCAAAGAAAACAAACAGTACTACAATTTTCTTGTCTGTCGTGGTTTTATTAAATGTAATTTCATAGTACATGATAACCGATTAGATATTGATGATAAGGGCACTATTAATACCGAATTTATAATGTGCCCTCGCCTGGGAGAATGCCCGGAATATGGTGTTGTATGTAATTCGCAGGAATGTAGTGAACTTTCGTCGCGCGAAATTGAAATATTAAGACTTATTACACTTGGTTATGAGAATACTGAGATTGGAGACATATTGTATATAAGTCCGAATACGGTACATAATCACCGGAATAATATTCTCCGTAAATTGAATTTGAATAATACAGCCGAACTGGTTAGATACTGGTTCGAGAATAAACTTGATCAATAAATTGACACTATGGAAAATCATATGATTATTACTGTTAACAATAAATCGATCCGTTTCGGGAAAGTTATCGATGGGTACATCAACCTGATTACTGATTTTAATATTTTCAATTATCCTAACCTTATTAAAATACTTCGTGACGATCCGGAGGTGGAAGATGTATACTCTGTACAGAATTTTACAACTACTTTAGGTGGTATGGCGCTGATTGTAAAAAGCGATTTCAACTACTTGAGATTTTCGGAGAGATTATTTTCATACTTATCCTCTATGTAACAAACAAACAATGGACCTATCAACCTACCGTCTTGTGTCTTATGCTGATTCTACATGGATTAATGAGTATATTGATATAATGGGTTATAATCAATTTCATCACTACAAGGAAAGAGTATACAATAGGTTATATAATTTAACTGTTGGGCAGAGTCTGTCGATTTTAAAGTGGGTCGAGCCAAGTAACTACGATCTATTTATAAAAATAGCCTGTTGCTTTATTAGCGAATCAAAGGGCTGCTATTATTTCTATGATAACTATACAGTAATAAAACACACTTTCGATCATGAACAAATGGAACAATCACATAGATTTTTTGAAAGAAAACGTTGGGAAAATGACAACAGAGAAGATAGCTCAGGAACTAAAAGTGACTCCGTACGAGCTACATCTTTTCCTTCATCGGAAAAGGCTCTTCAAGATTAATGAGAGAAAGAATTTGTGTCTGAAGTTGATAAGGTTCAAATTCATTCACGAGGAATACTTTACTCCTACTTTTCGGTTTTTTGATGCTACTGGTATCCGCTCACGTAGATGGTGGCAAATATTTAGAGGTGAAAAGTTAATGACAGAACGAGAATACCTGGCAGTTGTAAAACATCTGCAAATACCACTTACTAAAGCACAAGAAGTACGACAACTAGACTTATTTGACAATGAACTACTATAAAGAAGAAGATAAACAGCGAATTTTGGATGCTACCAATGATAGACTGGTAGAGGTAATATCCGACTTTGTGAATTTAACACAAAAAGGTAATAAGTATTTTGGGGATTGCCCGTCGTGTGGAAAGGAACGCGGATTAGAAATTAATCCTCAAAAGAAAATATTTAAGTGTTTCAAATGTGGACAGGTAGGTGGTAATAATTCAGTAAGTTTTCTTATGAAAGCTCAAAATAAGACTTTCCCTGAAGCACTGGAATATCTTCAACATAAATTTTCGATAGTGGTTGATACTCCGAACCCTGCAAAACCAAAAAAAGCAATTAAGCAAAAAAAATCTGAATCTTATTGTGAATCTCTCCTCCGCATGTCGGGATTGACACAGCAAGATGTACAAGCAACTGTGTTTGTTCAGGATACAAATAAAACAGTTCTTACCTCTCGGGTTTTTAAATCGGGCACTGTCGATAGTTTTTTTCGTATTGTAGAGGGTGATGATGTAATCATTGAGTACTATGACCTTGAAGGCGCTCCTGTTAAATATGAGGTAAAGGAAAAGAAAAAACCAACCGGTGTATACAAGGAGTTTTTCCGGATCAGGTATCAATTTCCTGATGAACATAAAGATTCGCAAGGTAAACCATGTAAGTATAAGTCTCCGTATGGAAGTGGAAATTTTATTTATATACCTGAAAAAATTAGGGAGTTGTATCGATCCGGGCAAAATATCGAACGCTTATTTTTGCAGGAAGGGGAGAAAAAAGCCGAAAAGGCATGTAAACATGGCGTTCATTCTGTTGGTCTTGCTGGAATCAATAATATAGCAATGGATGGCAGATTACCGGAGGATCTGATCCGCATTATTCAAAAGTTGAAGGTTAAGGAAGTTATTCTTGTATTTGATAGTGACTGGAATGATATTTCGAAAGAAATTAAAATCAACGACTCTGTCGATAAACGTCCCCGCAATTTTTTCTATGCTGCTCGTAATTTTAAGGACTATATGCGTGCCTTGAAAAATCGTGAAATATATGTTGATATTTACATTGGACACGTAAAGCAAAATGAAAAGGAAGATAAGGGTATTGATGATTTGTTAACTAACACATTAAAAAATAATGAATCCGAATTGCAATCAGATATCGAGTACTTAATCAACGAAAAGAATTTATCTGGCCAATACCTGCAGTTGTTCAAAATTACAAGCTGGACCGACAATAAGCTCGAAGAACTATGGAGTTTAAACAATCCACAAGAATTTGCTAAGGCTCATAGCGCTGTTCTTAAGCACCTTCCGGAATTCCGGATTAATCGTCATGTATGGCGTTTTAACGATAAACAGGAAATCGAATCGGCACAACCTATTGAAGCAGATGAAAAATACTGGGATGAATCAGTAAAAACTGATAAAGGAGGTAATGAACGAACTGTCTACGATTTTAAATATGGACGATGTTTTACATTTTTACAAAATCGTGGTTTTGGTCGATATCGGAAACCGGATGGCAATTTTCAGTTCATACAAATTGAACATCCTGTAGTTAAAAATGTAGATCATAACGATGTTCGTGATTTTGTTATCGAATTTACAAAGGTAGTTGCAAACGAAAATGTACTTGAAATGCTATACCGTGGAGGGGTGCAATACCTGGGGCCAGACAAACTTAGTAACCTAAATTGGATCAATCCTAATTTTGAAGATCCAACACGAGATTCTCAGCGGTTTTATTTTAAAAACAAATGCTGGGAAGTAACATCAGGCGAAATTAAAGAATTGGAATACACCGGAGTATCGTACAACATTTGGACGGATCAGAAACATGATTTTCCAGCAGTCAAGCATGACTTACCTGTTATTGATGTATCGCTGAATGATGGCGAATTTGATTATTCTATAAGCCCATACGGAAAAAAATGTCAGTTTCTGCAGTTTCTTATCAATGCTTCCAATTTTACCTGGCGGAAGGAGGAGAAAATCCGTAATGGAGATTTGGATATACGTATCGATCCTGAGGAGCTGTATGAAAATAAATTACATCTTATATCAAAATTGGCGGCTATTGGGTATATGCTAATGTCTGCAAAAGACAGATCAATCGCCAGGGCAGTTGTGGCCATGGATGGGATGCAAAGCGAAGTTGGCCAAAGCCGTGGCCGTACCGGCAAATCGCTAATTGGCGAACTGTTCAAGCAAGTTGTACCATCAATTTACATTAATGGGAAAAAAGGAGATTTGGAAACTGATACATTTATTTGGGACGAACTTACTGAGAAAACAAAAATTGTATTCATGGATGACGTCCGTACCAACTTTAACCTGGAATTTCTTTTTGCAAATATAACTGGTGATTGGGCAGTCAATTATAAAGGTGGCAGACGTATGACTATTCCTTTTCACAAGTCTCCAAAAATATACATCACAACTAACCATGCCCTTAATGGCGAAGGATCCAGTTTTACGGACCGTCAATACATAATTGCATTTTCCGATTGGTATAATGATACTCACAAGCCTATTGATGATTTTGGCAATCAATTTTTTGACGAATGGGATTTTGAACAATGGAACCTGCTATGGAATCTTATGGCTAACTGCGTACAGGTTTATTTAAAATATGGTGTAATTCAAGCTCCTCAGGAACGTATTGCAATAAGGCAACAGCGTCAAAAAATGGGAGAAACATTTATTACGTGGGCCGAAGAATACTTTAGCGACGAGTCTAAGTTAGGACAAAGACTAGTCAAGAAAAATATTTACGAAGATTTTATTAAATCGTCGAATGTTAATCTTAAGTATGAGCCAATTACCATCTTCAAGAAAAAAATACAATCGTTCTGTAAATGGAAAGGATTTATTTTCAACCCACATATGTATGATTCCATCACTGGATTGCCGTTGCGATACGACAAGGATGGACAGCCAATACTTGACGATAAGTCGGGTGGGGTTGAGTACTTAACAGTAGCAGTATCCGGGTATAAAACCATATTTACCGAAAGCGAATCCGGAGAATTAATTCCAGAAAATGACGACAAACCATTTTAATTAATATTTATGAGTAGAACAGTAATTGTAAAAATCGAAGCAGATTACAAAGAAATTGCAATGGAATTAGCAGAAATGCACAAACAAAAACATGAAGGTTTAGTCCCGATGCGTATCAGTGCTAAAACCGTGATCCTGGTAAAACCAGATGATCCTCGCTACGTTGAGTATCGCATAAGCCAGAAAGGTAAAATACATAAGGAAATGGACGTTTTAAGAAAATCTAAGACATAATTATAATGAAAGCAAAAGTAAAATCACGAGGTCAATCAAATGGTTGTTTTTACATTTTTATTACAGCAATTGGCTTTTGGGCCGCATTGATCACTATTTTTTTTATATATATCAAATGACAAAAGATATTGAATTAATATACATTGATTTATTTTCAGGTGCAGGTGGCACCTCAACAGGGGTAGAGACAAGCGGAGTAGCAAAAGTTATTGCTTGCGTCAACCATGATGCTAATGCAATCGCTTCCCATGCTGCAAATCATCCGGAAGCACTACACTTTGTAGAAGATGTTAGAACACTCGATGTAACAAAGATTATTGCTCATACTAAATTTATGAAGCGTCAACACCCGGATGCAAAACTTGTGTTGTGGGCTAGTTTGGAGTGTACTAATTTCAGCAAGGCAAAAGGTGGCCTACCACGTGATGCAGACAGCCGAACATTGGCTTATTCGTTGTACAAGCATTACGATCCTATCAGAAATAAATATCTTGACGGGATAGGATATATTCAGGCATTAGATCCAGACTACATACAAATAGAAAATGTTGAAGAGTTTATGAGCTGGGGCGAAATGGATGCAAATGGTAAGCCAATAAGCAGACAAAATGGGATAAACTACATGAGGTTTGTTAATGATATTTGCAACCTTGGCTACCATACAGATTTTAGAATTTTAAATTCAGCTGACTTCGGAGCTTACACATCAAGAAAAAGGCTTTTTCTTCAGTTTGCGAAATGCAATCTTGCTATTACATGGCCGGAACCAACGCATTGCAAAGGAGGATCAGTGGGTATGTTTGATGAGTTTAAAAAATGGAAGCCGGTAAAAGATGTTCTTGATTTTTCAGACGAAGGTGTTTCTATTTTTGAAAGGAAAAAACCACTTTCGGACAAAACACTAGAAAGAATTTATGCCGGACTTATAAAGTTCGTTGCAGGAGGTAAGAATAAATTTATCTCAAAGTACTTTAGTGGACATCCTGAGAGTAAAAACATATCTGTTGAACAGCCATCTGGGGCAATTACAACAAAAGATCACCACTCGATTGTGACTTGCCGGTTTATTTCTGCATATTATAGTAACGGAGACAATGTGAGCTCAATTGAATATCCAAGTCCTACAGTTACAACCAAAGACAGGCTTACGATTGTTAATACAAAATTTCTTGACATGCAGTATGGAAATGGCATGCCATCGAATTTAAACAATCCAGCACCTACTGTAACCACGAACCCAAAACATCATCTGGTCACAGTTACCCCATGGATCATGAACACAAATTATGGTAACATAGGGAGCGGAATCAACGTCCCGGCACCAACAATTACAGCAAATCGCAAATGGCACTACCTCCTGAATCCTCAATACATGAATGCAGGTGGTTCAGTTGATAATCCGGCTTTTACTTTAATTGCAAGAATGGACAAGATGCCACCATATTTAGTTAATGCCGAAAGTGGAGAGGTTGCAATAATGATACACGAATCCGATACCATACAAATGATAAAAATCAAAGAATTCATGTGTATGTATGGTATTGTGGATATTAAAATGCGAATGTTGAAAATTCCAGAGCTAAAAATGATAATGGGATTCCCGGAAAACTACAAACTGATTGGGACTCAGGCGGAACAAAAGAAGTACATAGGTAATGCGGTTGAGGTAACAATGGCCAGAGCGCTTTGTGGAGCAACGGCAAGGGGACTAAGAAATGTATGCAGAAATGCTATATAACGAATAAGACTATATGAAATGTAAAGATAAGAATACCGAAACACGCATTTTTGTAAAGATACTTCATAACCACACAAACATGTATAAATCATAGGCAAAACATTATAATATCACATTTATAAACAACTATATTATGAACATCACAGAAAAAATCAAAAGTTACGAAGATGCATGCAATGCATTAGGTTTAAACCCGGAGGATCTTCCGGTAGTCGATATGCTTCCCGAAAAGGATAAATCATCGATAATTAGCTATTACAAGCTTATTGTTATTATCCGAGCCCTGAATGAGGGATGGGAGCCTGACTTTTATAATATTCATGAAAGAAAGTACTATAATTGGCTTTGGGTGGATTCTGCGGGCTTCGTTTTTGTGTCTTCGTCTAACGCCTCCTCGTCTACGGCTGCGCTTCTCGGCTCTCGCCTTTGTTTTAAAAATAGTAATCTAGCCAGATTTGCAGCTGAACATTTCCTTGAATTGTATAAAAGCTATTTACTCCTAATAAGATGAAGCAGTTTAAAATACAGGTTTGCATATCAAATGAGGAAAGCGAGCGAAGGAGAATGATCGCTAGGGTTGCGCTCGATATGGGCCTGGCCATTACCATGGCCGACGCCGCTAAAATAATTAATCCAACTCCGTTTGATTATGATCTACAGTGTGCTTACGTTGTTTTAGCTGCCACGTTCAACTTTCGCCAATCATCACATACTGTACACCAATTGTACAGATTAGCATCCTCCGGGATAGCTGTAGTAGTTGGTGTAAAGAAGCTACAGCCAGAGTACGAATTTATGTGTAGCATTTACGAGCCAGGAGTTGTATAAAGACATAAAATCATTAATTAGAAGTTGGATGCGCACGATTGCACTCCAACTTTTTTTGTTTTCCCCCGTTCCCCCAATTTTATCTCAACTATATTTATAGGAATAACTGTGCACAAGTTGTTCAAATATAGATGTATACATATAATATTCTTCTTTTTTATATTTTTTGTATTTTACAAAACAGACTAGTATAAAAAGTGGTAAAAAAATCGTGCAGTCGTACGAAAGTTAAATTTTGAAACTTAAACACCTAAATAACAGATAATTATAGGCGCACGATTTTTGCACGATTTTGCACGATTCGTACTTTTCCGCACGATTTTTAAAATCGTACGGTTTTTTTTAAAAATGAACGAAATCGTGCAAAAAAAGTACGGCCATATATTGTTGATATACAGCATACTATGTTACTATGATTGATGTTTTGCACTTCTGCACGATTTTTTACCTGTATTTTCGATAAGGGGGGTAGTCAAATTTAGATAGTTTTATCATTTTTTTTTGGTGGGCTTAGAAATTATTGTTATATTTAATAATTAATTAAATATATGATTATCAGTTTTTTAATTTTAAAATTCAATGCTATATTATGAGTAAATTTTCAATCATAATACCATGTAAGACCTATTCAAAGAGATTTTTAGAGCTGAATTATGGTAATCCTGTTGACTTCACTAAGGATAAAACTATTTATCCGGAATTCCGTAAAAAATTACAAAGGCAAAATAACCGCTATGAAAAGAGATACCAGGACTGTAGTTTCTCCAGATACATAGATTCCATAGAAGTGAAAATAACAAGGGATGATTTTTACCGTTTTGGATGGGAGCTCACAAAAACTGATCTTGTAAGTTTTAATAGGGAAATTGAATCTAGAGCTAAGATCTTTATGTATGTAATAGTATCAACACGTATGGCATTTGGCATGTCAATGACTGATAGTATTGCTTATTTTCAGGATGCTTACGATTTCCCCGAGGATATATGGGCAAAGGAAAGTATAGTTAAAGACTGTCAGCGCAATCTATCGGTAACTAAGAATGAGATCTTAAATAATATATCTTCACTAATAGATAAACTTTCGTTGGCGAAATTGTCAGTTAACGAGACAATATCTCATAATTTCAGAAAATCATATGAAAAAGCTTGAATTTGATTTTAATGGCAACATGGGTGGCATTACCAGAATGTTTGCAATTCCTGAAAATTCTTATAAAAGAATTGTGCCTGATCATACTAATAAAAAAGTAAGATTGGAAGTTAAGAATAGAGCTGATATTATTGATATTTATTTTATTGATGATACTGATACCTTTACTGAAGAGTATGATAATGGACTTTATAAAGTACAGGTTAGTGCTATATTTCCAAAGTTAAACAGATTAACGCAACACGATTTAATTAAACTCGATACTGAAAATTGGCGTGTATTATTTCAGGACAATAATGATAATATACGCTTAGCCGGTAACGATGACTATGCTTTAGAATTCAGGCGTATCGATACTACCGGTCGTATATCGGCACGAAATCAGGTTAGCTTTACTTTTTACGGAGCTCAAATTACTCCATGTTGTTTTATTGATCTTATTGAAATGGACGATTTATAATGTTAATCAGCACTATATAGTTAATCAGCAATAGGCTTCTGTCCTTTTGCTGTTTTTTTTTGTACTCTACTTTTGAGCAAATATTTAAATATTATGGCAAAAGAAAGGGTAATTAATTTGATAGGTGGCATTTCCGAATGGAATATGTCATATTCATACATCAAATACATGATGGATGAATTGGGTGAAGGTCCTATTCATGTTAAATGCACTTCCCCTGGAGGTGATGTTAATCAGGCTCTACTGATCAAATCATTATTTGAGGACCATGGTGATGTAACAATCGAATATATTGGTTTCAATGCGTCGGCAGCAACCTTGATTGGGCATGGTGCATGCAAAACTACTATTCGAGAAGATTCATTGTACCTGGTTCATAAACCATCTATCTGGATTGATACATGGGGACGTATGAATGCTGACGAATTGGCGGCAGCTATACAAGAACTTGAAGGTCAAAAGAAAGATGCTGAAAAAATAACTCTTATGTTGGCTCAGGACTATGTTAATAGTCGTGGTATGGAAATGCAAGTAGTAGAGAAACTTATGAAAGAAAGCCGGTGGTTGACAGCTAAAGAAACGGTTGATCTTGGTTTAGTTGATGAGTTGATACCTACAAAATCAAAAAAGGCAACAATAACAAATGAAGCCATTGCTATGATGCATGCCAACGGCTATCCAATACCAGAAGAAGTAGAAGATTTATTAACAAATCAAATTCGAGATTTAAATCCAGGACTTCTCAAACAAATCATGAATATTATTTCACCTAAAAATCAAATCTCAATGACAAAAGAATTTTCTTGTATCAATCAAGTGCTGTCTGTTGATGGTGTGGATGTAAAAGATGGAAAGGTAACTCTTACCGTTGAACAGCTAACTGCACTAAATCAGCACCTGTCTGATCGCGATTCGGAAGTAACTAATATTACTACCGAGCGTGATAATGCTATTCAAGCACAATCTACAGCCCAAAGTGCGTTAAATGATTTTACCACACAGGTAAATCAAATTGATCCTTCAGTAGCTGCTGCTGCTGACATAACTTCGAAAGTTGCAGCAATAACAGCTAAACTCTCATCAAGACCTGGTGCTAACCATTCTACTCCACAAGGTAAATCGGGTGCTAGCAATCAGTCAACTAATGATGCCGACTTCGACACTATCGATGCCCTGCCTCATAATCAGGCTGCCGACAAAGAAACGTATTAATCAGCTAAATATTTAAATTATGGCTATCAACAAAACTGACATTGTTATTGAATACGGCGCATATTATATTGCCGGAGGTCAAAATGAACAGCGCCTTAAAAGGCTGTTGCTGTTTGGTCGCGAGACTACTAAGTATGCGACTCAGGTAAAAACGGACGATACTGTCTACCGTCTTGCTAAGTCTACCATCTCCTCTCTTGTCCAAAGTTTCCAAAAAAGTTTCACACCTAAAGGTGATGTTACATTTACACCTAATCCAATTCAGCTATTTAAACTGAAAGTGGATATGGAAGTATATCCTGACGATATTGAAGATAGCTGGTTAGGATTTCTTGCCAGTAATTCTTTGACCCGGAAAGATTGGCCATTGGTAAGATATATACTTGAATCTCATGCTTTCGGAAAGATATCTGAAGACATGGAGCTCAACGAATACTACAAAGGTGTGTATGAAGCTCCTGTTGCAGGAACTGCCGGGACAAGTGGTAAATCGATGGACGGACTTAAAGTAATATTGGGCAAAGATAATATCAATCGTTTGACGATGGATGCTCTGAATGCTTCAACTATTTACGATCAGGTTGAAAATGCTTTCGAACAAATCAGTGAGGTATACCAAAATACCGAAATGATTGTAGCTATGGCCCCTAAATGGGCTCGCGCTTTTCTTAAGGATAAACGTACCCTTGGGTATTATACTATTGATGGCGCCAACAAAATTGACAACCGTCTTGATTTTGCACCTGCTGCTGTTGTTGGGTTGCCTTCGATGATCAATACCAACGACATTTTTATCACTACAAAATCAAACTTTCTTCATATTACCAAAAAGGGTGAAAATGCTGCTAAGGTTAATGTTGAAGAGGCAAAACGCTGTGTTAGTATTATGACTGACTGGTGGGAAGGTCTTGGTTTCGGCATTAACGAACTTGTTTGGACTAATGTTCCGGCATCTACTCCTGAATCGTAGTATTAACTATCTTAACAACTTTATGTTATGACAAAACAAATAACGTTAGAAAATATTGATCATGTTTTGGATGGTGGTAATATGGCTGGTATTCGTCCTCGTTTGGTATATGGGTATCACGAAGATGTTGCTGTATGGCCGGTAGAACCTGATGGGTCTACAGCCCCTGTATCACTGGATGCTGCCGGGGAACTGGTGGGTGATGTGATAATGAAACCTGGTACAAAAGCTTTTGTTCTCGACTTCACTGAAGACGTTGGAAATCATCAGATGGCAGTTGTTGGTGAAACAGATGGCTTGCACGTGGATCATACCTTGAATATTATCAAGGCTAAAATCAAATCAAGAATATTAGGATTTATGGCAGCTGCAATGGATCGTAAAATGTTCTTCATTGTTGAGGACGAAAACGATACGCATTACTTGATGGGTAACAAAAAAAGAGGTGCATCGATGGTTGCCAGTGATGGGACAGTTACTGGTACAGGTAGTGGTGATCGTAATCAGACTACTCTTCAATTTAAGTTCCGTACTCGTAAAGCTCTTATATATAAGGGCGACACAGAAGACATGCTTATTGAAGTCCCTGTATCATAACCACCAATGTAAAGATAAGAGACTCCTGATAATTTTCAGGAGTTTTTTTTTGTCCTTTTGCCACACTGAATATCGCACGTTCTTTGATATATAATTATAGCTAACAACATTATGGAAGTACAACTATCAGTTCAACTTAGGAATGAAGTAACTAAGTGGCTTAATTCATCTAAAAAAAATATTGATGAAGGATTAAATCTTTTTGAAGAATCAGGATATAAACCAGGTGTTTGCAAGATTTTCATTCAAAATCGTAATAGAGGGGATATACCTAAAAAGCTTGAAGCAGAACTTCGGTTGTTGCTACGTTATTATGCTAATCCTACTAGTCCGATACATCAGGATCAGGTAAATGAATTTTACCAGAAACATAAATCTGAAAATGTTTTGCAACAAAAAACATTTATTGAGCCACTTGAGTACGATTTATATCCCACACAAGTTAAGGATTGCATTACCGAATTCAGAAACCTTTACACCGAACGAAGTAAAATGCATAATAAGCTAAAAAAGGACGGAGAAGGTAATTCAATTAACCAAACAGATGCACGGGCACTTATAGTTGCTAAGATAGACGCCTGTAGTCGCAGAATGGATGAACTTTGGGCAGCAGTTGATGCCTGGAAAGCAAATCAGTATCTACCATCTGATGATTTACTAGGTAATAAACTTATTTTGGAAAATATAAGAATTGCTAAATTGCATGTCCAGGATCCTAAATTCGAGTTGGGAAATGATATTACTACTCTACGCAAACAGTCGGATAATTGGCGTACAAAGATTGTTAAGGCTAAAAATCGACTTAAATATCAATCAGACACGAAGAGTAATAAAGAAAATCCAATGCCTGCAGGACCTAAAAGAATTAAAATAGAGAAAAGGATAAAAACACTAGAGATCCAAAAACTTGAAATTGACACTAAATTAGCAGAACTCTCATAATGCTGGTTGAGATTAAGCCCATAATAAGAGAACTTTCTCATGTACGTTATGATCAGAAAAAGGAACCAGAATCATTTGATGTTTCTGGCTGTTCTGCGACATTTTATTCACGTCAGGAATTGATTACAAAATGCTTAGGTGAAATTGTCCGCGGTCAGGACAAACACTTTTGGAGTTTTGGAAATTTTAATATGATGAGACTAATATTTTGGATATTAGACCAGATAGGTCCCTCTGAAATTATTATGAGTACTTATTCTATATCGCCAAAAACTATTCAGGGCGTAATTAACCGAAGAGAAAAACAGGTAATAAAAAATATCAGATTTATTGTTGATAATAGAGTTAGATCTATTTCGCCAAAACCTTTCAACTTGCTTGTTGCAAACTTTGATTATAGATGCATTTCAATTCATGCCAAAGTTGCATGTATTTGGAATGACGATTGGGAAATTACAATTGTTAGTAGTCAAAATGCAACAGATAATCCTAAGATGGAGAGGGGAGTTATTTATACAGATCATGAAGTATTTAAATTCGATAAGCAAATATTAGAAGATGCATTTAACAGAGGAACAACTTAATATAATCGAAGAAATGGCCTACCGGCTAATAATACCAAGATTTGTTGCTATTAATATTGAAGTTGATGAAGATGATTTTTTAGAGGAAATTTCACAGCCAGGATCTCAAGTTAGAAAAGCGTATTACAAAGGACTTATTCGACATGATACCGATTTGAGGGAATCTATTATTAAGGCTGCTCATAATGGTAGTAATCCGGCTCAGGACCAATTAATTCGATTGATGAATACTCTTATTTCTGCTTTATGAATAAAATAAAAATAGCGATTGTAATCCCATGCTGGAAGCGCTCAATAGTTCTGGAATATGTAATGAATCAATTTGATTTGTTGTATCAGAAGACTCCAAATTATGTCGATGTAATGGTGATTTACGTATTTTCTAAAAATGATCCGGAATTACCGCAAATGCTATTTAATTACTTAAAATCAAATCATCAAAGAGATTATATATACTCAGCCAATGAATTTCTTGGACAAAAACTAAATGATGGCATTTGGCTTGCGTTAAATTATAATTTTGATTACGTGATGAATTGTGGAAGTGATGATTTGATACATCCTAAATTGTTTGATTTGTACAAAAAACATTTGCTGAATAAAGAGCTTCTTTTTGGAATTAACAAGTTGTATTTTTACAAAGACGATCAAGATCCATTGTTTTTTTCAGGGTATAATAAGCCATATGTAGTTGGAGCCGGACGAATGATACACAAAAGTATCCTTATGCACGTATTTAGTGAATATGGAGGACTTTATTCTAAGGATATAAATAGGGGTATGGATACAATGTCATCTAACAGAATGCATGAAATTGGATATGTTGAAAAAACCGTTAATCCCGGCAAATTTCCATACGTAATTGATATAAAATCTAATATTAATATCAATAGTTTTCAAAAGATCAATAGGAGTGGAAATGCTACAAAGCATATCGTACCGGCTGATCGTTATTATTTATTTCGTCACTTTAAAATATTGCAAGAATATGAGTTCCAAATCACCAATCTATCAGCCAAAAAAGTCTTTAGCTGAACAGCGTTACGAAGTAATATTAGCTCATATACTCGATCCTGAGAATTCGCCAATACCTGTTGAATATCAGGAACAATTTAACAGGGTTATATCAGCAGCAAAGATGCTGGATAATTTCCATCCATCATCGGTCATACCAAGATTACAGGCTAAATATCGTATATCCACGCGTCAGGCCAGGACAGATATACAGTTAAGTCAGGAACTATTTAAGTCTAAACATACGTTTGACTGGGATTATTGGCAGCAATGGCAGCTTAAAGATTTAGTTGATATAATTCGAACTTGCAAATTGCAAGGCAAACATAAAGAGAGAGTTGCTGCACATAAGGTTCTACAGCAAGTTATTGGGGAAAAACAGGTCGGAACAGAAGACCCTAAACGTATGGAGAAGAATGTATACTATATTCAACTTAATAACAATTCAAATACAATCAATATCCCACTTGATAAAGTAAAAGGACTATCATCTAATGAAATACAGGTAATTGTTGAAGCTATGTCAACTAGTGTCGACACTGACGAACAAATTGCCGAAATACTTGATACATGATAAAAGAAGAATTTTGGGAAGAAAACATATCCCTTAACTCATTTCAAATTAGTGCTCAATTATTCAAAGCTAAGTTGAAGTATCTGATAGCTGGTAGGGCTACCGGAAAATCCTTTATTAATGGTGCTGAAGTTGATGAAAACGTAAGATTAATGCCACGAGGAATAACATCAGTTACCCAGGATACAATAGGGCAGGCCCTTACTAAAACTTTACCATCTACGTTTAAGTATCTTGAAATGCTGGGTTATAAGAAGTATGATCCGAGGACTAAATCTGGCGATTATGTTGTTTGTGGTAAACCTCCAGCACATTTTTATGACCCTTTTGAAAAAGTAATGAGTCATGAACACATGATTACATTCAGTAATGGGCATGCACTGTATTTATTATCTCAGCTATCAGGTGCACGTGGTCCTAATGCTGATTACAACATAACAGACGAAGCTCTTACAATCGACAAAATAAAATTTGACCAGGAGGCAGCTGCAACTAATCGCGGTAATGAAGAGGTTTTTGGATTTAAATCTAAAAATCCTGTTTATAAACACCATGGTTCTACATTTACGTCGTCGATGGGATACTTACCTGAACATAAATGGCTGACAGAGCCGGCAAAATATTACGAAGATGAAGCAGGTATTCGCTTATTTGAGGTCTGGAATAAAATTGTTAATCTACAGCTGCAGCTAATAAAAGCTAAGCTAGATAATGAACAGATATTGGCTATTGAGCTGTGGAAAGAAACAATCCGTTTGCGAAAAGAAATAACACCATTTGTTTCAAAAGATGGTATTCTTTTTATGCTTTCCAATGCTTTTGATAATGTGCATAATATTGGATTTTCCTACATAACTAAAATGTACCAGGTAATGGATCTGGTTACATTTATGATCGAAATACTTAATTATTTTATTGATAAAGTAACTGACTGTTACTATTCAATTGATGATAGACATGTGTATTATAAGGCTGATAACGATGATTATATACGTGGAATTGCAGATGATAATAACTTTGACTGGGATGCTCTACAGAATAGACATTCATTATATGATGCAGACTGTGATGCTAATAAAGCTATAGAAATAACTCCCGACTGGGGTTCTAAGATATCGCTAATCGAAGTATCTCAGGAGAGTATGTATGATTACGTTACAGGACTTATAACGCCATGCGATAATAATATTAACGAATTCTTTGTTAAGCCTGATGATAACCCTGATACTATGATCAATGCTTTAATTGACAAGTTCTGTGATTATTATCGTCACCATAAAAAGAAAGTAGTTATATACACAGTCGATACATATGGTGATATAGTACTGGCCAGCTCAAAGAAAACCTATAATCAGCATGCTATATATCGCTTAGAGCGCAACAAGTGGAAGGTGATAGTACGTAAGCATCCAGGGAAAGAACCACCTCATAATGATAAGTATTTGCTATGGAGATATATGCTAAATGAGACTGACCCTAAGTTGCCTCGTAAACGTTTTAACGGCACCAGGTGTAAGTATACATTGATATCCATGAATAATACATCAGTTATTCAAAAGACTGATGGTAAATTTCAGAAAAATAAAAAAAGCGAAGCACAAAGTTCTGTACTACCGGAAGAAGCTACTCATTTTGGAGATGCAGTTGACAAACGAATATGGACTAAGTATGGTGCTCAGCTACGCAAGGACTCTACCTTTGTTTCCCCAAGATTATAGATTTTATTTATTTTGATTCAATGTACACGCTGATATTAAAATTCTTCGTGCACAGGACTGCCCCCCCGACTGGCTGTCATATTTCCTGAAATTGTGCGGGTTTCGTTGCTGTCGGGTACAGGGCGGGGGGTAGTTTGTAAACAAACATACCGACATAGTCGGATTTTTACATCTTATCTAATTTGCTTTATGATACATATATATGTTGTTTTTAACATATATTATTATTTTGTGAAAAAATCGCTCATACAAACTGAATTTAATTAGCTGTTTTTATTTTCTGAAGTTTGTAATCAAAATATATTTTTTAGTCTTAAATGCTCAGTTAAACTTGTACCCGTTCTCATATTTTGTGATACAATATTGTTTTGAATTTTATATATGCCTGTTATACTGTGTGTTACACTTGTTTTATATCTTTTAATTTTGTATCTTTACTATGTAAATAAGAGATTTACAAACAATTAAACATTAAGAACTGGCGGCAACAGTATAAAATCGGCATCAGAATAATGACTACTTATAAATCAAAGCTTCCTGAAATTTCTTTAAAGTACAAAACAGGTGAAATTTACAAAACAAAAATTCAGTCCTCAACAGACCTGTTTAATGTAATGTATAAAATGTTCAATTCCGATACAATAGAATACAGCGAAGAGGTAATAGTACTATTTCTTAACAATGCAAATAACACAATAGGATGGATGAAACATAGCTCCGGCGGAACTTGTCATACTATTGTTGATATTAAAATAATCCTAGCTACAGCTTTACAGTGTGGCGCCAGTTGTGTGACTCTTGCACATAACCACCCGAGTGGACAGACCTTTCCAAGTCGTGAGGATGATAAGGTGACAGCCAGGCTCAAAGCAGGCTGTGAGGCCATTGGAATAAGGCTACTAGACCATATAATTGTTTGCTCCGAATCTACATATTATTCTTATTGTGATGATGCAAAAATCTAAATAATGATTTTGTAGGTAAATGTACCCTGGCTTTGTATAAGTCGGGGCACATTTTTATCGTCTACTTTTTTGTCGCGTCAAAAAAGTAGCAAAAAAGACGCCTTTGCCCTTATTGGGCAATAAATAGGAAGTATTTTTTTTGTGTCCTTTTCTTGTGAAATGGATGTAAATAAATTTGTATCGAATAATAATGTCTATATGATTGAAATACGTTTTCCAACAAGTAGTTTAACTTCTGAATATGGTGATATAATACTTGGCTCAGTTATCGAAAAACTGAGCCTGGAAATATCGTATAATGAAACAGTTATACTCGAAGAAGATTATTTCCCGGATGACAATGGAAAGGTAGTAATCCGTGATATTGGCAAAGTTGCTTCAATGTATTTTTCAAACACTGATATTGATCTGGTTAATAGAAATGGGATTGTAACTTTTACAATTAAGTTGACAGAAAATACAGCTCCTGTTGATGTTGTAATAAAAGATGTTGTGTTTTATTTGTCTACGATTGATTACAAGGGCACTATTAATACTGATCAATTGATTTCGATGCCATTAACCCGATCGCCTTTAAAATCAACAGGTCCTGGAAGGAAAGAATATATTTCATTTTTTGGCAATGCTGATGTGACAGTGTATGCTGTATATTCTGATGGCAATCGTGACGTTTCAAAGACTCTTTCAGCGTTTAATACTTTGGTCAGTGTTGATAGTATTTATCGTATTGATGTATCTCCGGAAGTTATTGCCGGTTTAATAGGTTGTCCTATTAGTAACCTGGTATATTACAGCGTATATACCAATGCTAATACAATTGTAAAATATGTGATGGATCACCGGGGATTCACCAGTAAAACAACTTTTATTTTCCTGAATAATTTTGGTGCTACTGAGACTATTACGATGATAGGTCATCAGGTCCGTGATAATAGTTGGAATCGCGAATTTGGTGTTGTATATGATAAAATGCTCATCAGTTCAGCTGACAAAGAAGATCTTATTACAGTCAATACAGGTTATTTGCTGCCTGGTATGGCTGATGTTATCGATGACTTATTGAGTTCGAAAGAGGTTGCCGTAATTGATGGTGATGTAATTGTTCCAGTGGTGATCATTGATGAGGATTTTAAAAGAGATACGCATAAAAATGCTCCTAAAACGTATGAAATCACCTATCGGGTTGCTTCTAATACTCCTTATTCGAAGTATGTACCATTAGCAAGATTAGGTGTGTTTGATGAATCTTTTGATAATACATTCGATTAATATGGTGGTTAAAGTAAAAAATATTAGAAGAAATATGATGCTAAAGGAGCTGGATATTAAATGGCTGCCTGGCGGAATTAGAAATATATTTTCAATCAAATTTGTCAATAAAAAAGGAAATATACATTTTTTCCCACGGGCATACGCAACCGGTTTGAATTATTCAGTTTCGGATTCGCGCCAACGTGGAATTCAGGAATGTGATGAAAGAGGAAAACCAATTGGTCATATTTATCCGGTAGGGATTGATTTGATTTTGATGTTTAATAACATGGAAGTAATACTTTAAATTATGGATATTCTGTTCAATAAAGATGGCGCACCCTTGATGCTTTCGGCGAAAAGCTTTTTTGCTGCAACGACCGGAGTGCCAAAAGAAGCTCTGGACGAAATTAAGAAAAAGCAAAAAAAAGTTGCTGACACCAAAACGGATCAGGATTTTACACGTCTCGACGGTATTGAACTGCTTTCGTGGGGATCTAATAACGACTTTCCTCAGTGGGCCGATAAGATCATTACGTCAACAAGCGTGTTGAATTCGGGGCTGAAGTTTATCAGAAACTTTACGCTTGGACAGGGAATATTTGCGTGTAAAGTTGTTGGGTATGATCCAGATGGTAATGAAATACTTGAGCAGTATCCGGATCCGGCACCACAACAATTGGTGAATTCGCCTAAAATAAGACGGTATATGGAAAAAGCCGGTAGGGATTATTTTAAATACGGCTCGTCGGCTGTTCAATTAATTCCAAATGTTGATGGGGATAAAGTTGTTGGTTTGAATCCTATCAATGCTTATTTTTTTCGCCTTAGTACACGTGATGTTAAGACAGGTGCAGAAAAATGTATTATTTCGGGTAAATTTCCGGACAATCCATCAAAAAGCGAATTTGAAGCCATAGACGTGCTGATGGATTATGATGCAGAACTCGATCTTGATCTTCGCCGGTATAATGGTAAAGGAAAAGAAAGTGTAATATTTATGATTCGGGACTCGTGGAGCAATAAAGATACCTACTCGGAACCGGTGTGGTTGTCGGCTTACTTGGCCGGCTGGATTGATATCGCTAAGTCGGTACCAACTTATCTGCAGAAGGTATATAAGAATCAGGCAACGTGGAAATGGCATATACAGATACCGTATAAATTTTGGGACCGGAAGTTTCCACTGGCTGAATTTGATGATGTTACAAAACGCCAGGAGGCGATAGAAAAATATATGGATGATATTGAAACAAATCTTCTAGGGTCTGAAAATGCTGAGAAGCCTTTGTTTACTTTTTATGAGTCGAACGACAATGGCAAGATTGAAGAGGAGTGGAAAATCACGCCGTTGGATAATAAGTCGAAGGAGGGCGATAAGCTGGTGACTTCGGCTGCTGCAAATAGTGAAATATTGTTTGCATTGATGATTAATCCTAATGTTCTTGGTGCGGGTATGCCGGGCGGAACTTATGCCGGTAATCAAGGGGGAAGCAATATTCGTGAAGCATTTTTGGTAAATGTGGCAAACGCCTGGGTTGATCGGCAGAACCTGCTTGATCCAATTGAAATTACGCTACGTTACAATGGCTATTCGGACATTGTGTTACGATACAGAAATACTGTGCTGACAACCCTTGATAAAGGCGCTGGAACAAAAAAGACTTTATCCTAGTTTTCCTTGCTTTTCTTTTCTTCTTGTTTTGCTAAGTGTGACGAAATACGCCTGACTGTGAAGTTAGGCGTATTTGTGTTTTATAACAGGTAATACTTGCAATTATATCTAATATGATATATTACCTTTGGTCCGTAAATTTAGTTATTATGAATACAAGAGTCGCGATAGGTAATAAAATAGCAGAAATTCGTAACCAGAAAAAAATGAGCCAACAGGAGTTGGCCGACTTAACTGGTTTAACTCAAAATAATATATCCAGGATAGAACAGGGAAAGTATTCATTCGGGATTGATATTTTATTCCGAATCGTTGATGTTTTGGGTAAGAATGTTGAAATTGTATGATTAATTTTAATGCTATGAAGAAAGTTATTTATGGTTTAATTGTCATTGTATTTTGGAGTTGTACGTCTACTAACAAGATATCGTATCAACTTAATTCTCTTTATGTTGATTATAACGAATATCATGAAAAAGGATTCTTTGTATCCGAATCTAATTCTGTTAGTTTTGATTATCAGTCAATTGGTAGTATTATAGTTCAATCAAGGGAGGGATTTGAAATAGTGGGTTCGACTTTGTCGGCTGGTTTTAACAAGTATGGCTCTGTATCAGAGATTGAGGTACCAAAGTATGGAAAGTATAAAAACGCATCACTAAAAGAGGCATTTGATGAACTATATAAAATTGCCCTGGAGAAAGGTGCTAATGGAGTAATCAATTTTAAATCGGAGTACAGAGCATATAACCCTGAATACAATAATCTGGAGATATGGGTATTAACCGGTATGTTGATAAAAATGTAGGTTTTACAGTTGCGTATTATTAATTTAATAAAATAACTGTCGAAATATTTGGTAGATTAAAATCTTATTTTAATCTTTGCAGTGCGTAATGATTTAATAGGCTGGTATACCAGCTCCACTGCATCAACTGCACGTGGATTTTTTATTGGAATATAACACATTAAGGGCGGTGCCCTTTCCGAGCCGGTTAGCCCGGTATCAGCCTATTGGTCGTTACGCAGCGGAAAGTGAGCACCGCTTCTTTTGTGCTCTAAAATCTAAAAATGCGTAACGACCTCATGAAAACAAAAACAACACAGTTCGGATCCACTCCGGAAAGAATTGAAAAAACAAAAGAGCTTGACACTAAACAGGCTTTGGAATTATTAAAGTATCTTTACCTGCAGGTTCGCAAGGAACTTAAGACAACACCTTCAACATCGGTACATGCCATTCGTAACGTTGATACTACTGCGTTAAATTTTAAAAGTAATGGGTTCGAGCTACATATCATTGCAATGGAAGGAGGTGAGTTATGACACAAGTAGATGGTTTTACAATAAGTCCGGATCTTGTAGTGTTGTTAAAGTTGTGGCAGGATATGGAGATTCCTGAATCGTATATTAATGAGTTATTGAATATTCAGGATTACTTATCCAGATTGTTAGGGGAAAATTTATCTGATTTGAACGAGCTAGCTCAGTTATCACTTCACATTAATACTTTGGTAGGAATTCGTGATCAGTTAAAGCATCTTCAACCTTTAATACAAAACTAATATGAGTAAAAAGCGTACGATTGGATTTGTACAGCACGATGATGCTGACGATCCACGCCCTGAAGAACGAGATTATTTAAAAGAGGCTATTGAACGAATATGGAGTCCGGAAGGAGAAACTGAAAACATGGATTTCTATTCGCCAATTATGATCCAGGAGTTTATTGGTGAATGGGCCTCGGGCACTTTCAGGCAAATTAATGATACCATGACCAAAATGGGTTTCAGATCGACCACCCTGGATGGCTTCCATTGCTGGATAGTGTACGAAAAAAATAAAGTGCCAGACGAATTTGGTATGTAGTGTTTAAAAAAGGTGTTTGTAGATCAGGCACCTTTTTTTGTGTCCTTTTCTTTGAAAGTATGATTGCTGATTTTTGTATCAATAAAATACATTGATATGATATTCAGCAAAGAAAAATGGAACAACGCATCAGAGTTACAGCCATACATAAGTGTGTCTAGATCGTCTGAATTTACTGCATTTGAAGGCCCTCTTCGGAATGCATTTGAAATATTTATCCGTCCGCTATTGGGCGAGGATCTTACTGCAGATATGGTAGCCATCTACCAAAAAGCCACACCCAACATTAAGGAAAAAAGATTACTGGAGCTTGCTCAGAGGGCTAATGCTTTTCTAGCCCTATGGTATGATTATGATGAGATGCAGATAACTATCAGCAATGCAGGAGCTAAGAGGCAGGAGTCGGGTGAGACAAAGACTCCATACAAGTATCAGGAACAGGCACTGAAAAAAGGATGGAAAGATAAGGGATTTGCTGCACTGGATACATTATTGACATTTTTGGAAAATGAAGTTGTCGATTTTCCTAATTACAAATCATCACCTAATTACACTCAGTCGCGTACTGACATTGTACGTTCGACAACGGAGGTAAATGAGTGCTATTGGATTGCTAATAGCAGGATTATTTTTCTCAGATTGAAGCCACATTTTAAAACCGTGATTGAAACTTTTGTGGCTCCTCGCCTGGGCAGTATATACACTTCATTGGTAGATGAGTTGATTAAAGAGACACCTGAGCAAAAGTATATAAAGCTACGAAAAACATTGGTACCTGTAGTTGTAATGATGGCTGTTGCTCGCTTAATGAGAGAGACTGGTAGTATTACAGAAAAGGGTTTGTTTTTTCAGGCGCTTAAGAATTCGGATGATATGTACTATACTTCGCCTGTAGCGCTTGAGATGATTTCGATACAGGCTAATACGGCCGAAAATGATGCTCATCAATACTGGGCATTAGCTGAAAAAATATTGAGATCGGAGTTTAATTACTCAGCACCTTCATCGGCCAGGATACCCAATCGTGATAATGCTGATAAAAAATCGTTTTGGGCATGAAAACGCTTGAATTGAAATATAGAATTTTAGGTTTTAATCGTGTTAAAAAGGTTAATGCGCCTGAATGCTGGGAGGAGCTATCGCCAATACAGTTTGCTGTTTGTTCGCGAATATATACGGATCAAATTCCGGAAAAACGGTTTGTGCAAGAATATTTTGATTTACCTGGGATAGTTATGCGCCGTTTATCTTCATTCCAACTCTTTAAACTAACTCAACTGACTGATTTTGCCCTTAAACCAGAGGGGTCGACTAATTTCTTTTATTTAAGAGAGATACCCCGTACGGGTTTATTAGCTCCAGGGGATCGCCTTACCGGGATAACACTAGAGCATTTTGCGATTTTTGATACTGCATTTTTTGACTATATCGAGAATTCGACCGGAGAAAACCTTGTGCGGTTTATTGCTTGTTTGTATTTGCGATCGGGAGAAGTAATCTCGCAAATTGATTTTGAGAAGCGCCTTGAATTAGTAACGTCGAGGGCATGGATTTGCGATTATTACTCCATATTTCTAAATTACATTTTCGTGCATCGTTGGTTGGCTAAATCATTTCCTTTTTTATTTGAAGAAAAGGAAGACTCGATAGTATCAGATAAAACAAGTAAACCGGTGAAACCACTAAGGCCACAGTGGAATAAAATTATTGATGGTTTTATTGGCGAGGATGTAATTAACTATGATAAATATCGCCAGATGCCGGCCATTGTAGCTCTAAAGACAATTAATAAACGCATTAAAGATCATAGGTATGGACGCAAGTAATAATCAACTTTTTGACTTTACCTCTTATATTGAAAGCCTTTGTAAATATCATATTGATATTAATCATACAGAGGATAACAAACACTTTGTAGAACTAAATGAAGAGCAGCAGCTTGTTGACAGTAAAACTTTGTGTTACCCGCTGGTAACTATTGATAAGCTTACGGTACACTATACCGGAGGTGACGACTTTATGAACAAAAGCCGATATGTTGAATTGATGTTTTTGAACAGTACCGCTGATGCTCATGATTTTAAAAGAATTCAGGAAATTAAAAATGGGATGGAGCGTGTTGCAGAAGATTTTTTGCGAAAAATAAAAAAAGATAAGCGAAATCGTAAAATATATCCCTTTCTGAGAAATTTATCGCTATCGGATGTTGAGCTTGATTTTGTTGAAAACTCTGCCCTAAGGGTTTATGGCGCATTATTATCATTCAATTTTGAGCTTGCATTTGACGAAACACTAGAGCCGGGACGATTTGGTGAGGTTGAAAGTTAATGTCCTTTTTGATAGAAAGCAAACGGTATAATTTTGATATAAAATAATAACAGACATGACACTTCAAGAAATTCTGAATGATGCCGAACAGATAAGAGTTGAATCGGTAGAAGGGGCAAACTCTTCGCAACGGGTTGGGCAGATATTAAAGGATATTGCTCAATATTTAGGAAGGGTACCGTCGCTGGATGGTAGTTTGACAATTGCATATACGCCACCGATTTTGCCGAAAACAGGTGACCAGTGGCTAGTAGAAGGAATAGTGTATACATGGATTGGTAGTGATTGGGTAGAATTTTAATTTAATAAGACAAAAGATATGATTGCAATTCCGGCTAAAACATACAGCAAAAGCGATCCGGCACTTGTTGGTAAGATATTGAAAAGAACCTCTACTTTAGGGGTGAGGAATACCGCATCTTTGTATATCCAGTGGAATGAAGAATGGGCATATAAGGAGAACTGGGGGTATGATTGGGAGTATGCAAGCGCCGATACTAACCCCGGAGTAATTATTGGTAAATTAACAGGCAGGTATAATGTTGTTGGGGATAAGTATGAGTGCGAAGTAGAATTGTTTAATCATACCTGGTCCGAATTTGGTATACCCGTTCGCTTTATTGACTGGAGAACTCCTATTTTGAGCGGATTTTATAATGATGTTGATTATCAGGTATTGACTGATGATGGTACAGTTACAGGTATTGTTTCGAAAAACCATTATTCGCGCGATGGGCACCAGAATTGCTTCCCTCATTTTGATCCAGATTATTTTGAGTTTTCGGATCCGGAATATTGGGATACTTATTTTAAATCTCCGGATTGGAAATCGGGTACAGGCTTTATTGCCTATCAGCATAAATTGCCACGGGTAAAGCCGGTAGGATCTTTTAATTCGTCTACGGGTAAATCGTTGGAATTTATCTCTTTGCGTCCGCATTGGAGTGGTGGATATCTGCTAAGCTGGGGTATATGTTTGTCTGATTCTAATCCGCTTCCAACAACTGAAGATATTTTTTTGGAAGCTACTGGCGATTCGCGGGTATTTAAACCTCGCGGGGAGAGCCGTATTTATGACCTGGATCCAGATACCACCTATCATGTCAGATTATGGCATTTGAGGGAAGGGAATCTATCGAAAGGTGAAGATGCCGAAGTAGAGTATTATTCGGATACTATATTGGCTGCAACGGCTGCTACTCTCCAAAAACCACAGTTGGTAATTGGAGCAACGACTCGGGACCTTACTTCAACATCATGCCAAATTCGCGTTGGTTTTGATTGGATTGGTGATTATGATATTGAGGAGGCCGGCTTGTGCTGGTCAACTTCTATTAATCCAACTCCGGCCAACAACAAGACTATTGTTGGCGAACGTCAAGAGATGGTTGCTGTTTTCATAAATCTGTCAGGTTTACTTCCTGCAACTAAGTATTATGTTAGGACCTATGTAAAGATACCGGGTGAAATTGTATATGGGACGCCTGATTTGTCGATACAGCCGATCCGAAATTACGCATACCGGCATCCCGGATATTTCACAACATCAGAACTGCTCGTTCCGGTATTGGCGTCGAGCCAGGTACTTCAAAAATTTAATATTTTTGCTTCTAGTGCCGTCATTTCAGGACAAATAGCTAATAATGGAGGTGCTGCAATTATTGCTGCAGGTATTTGCTGGGGCAAAAACACATTACCAACAAAGGATAATTCGTTTGCTGATGCTGATCTGTCGAGAGGTCAGTTCGAGGAGTTTTACGTTGACTTAAAAGATTTGGATCCAAATGCAACATATTATGCCAGGGTATGGGTGCAGACTTCGGCCGGCATTGGATATAGTAATAACGAAATAAGCTTTACAACTGCTACTGGAGTTGTTTCTGAGCTTAGTATATCAACAAATGCAGTAAAGGAAATTACAACTACATCTGCCGTGTCAGGAGGGCACATTACAGATGATGGTGGCAAGATGATAACAGAACGTGGTATTGTTATTAAGTTGGAATCTTTAGCCGGATTTGCAACTGTGACAGATACTAAGTTTGTACATCCAATTTCGATAGTTGGTGACTTCGAATTGCAGCTTACTAATCTGGCAATTAATAGTTCTTATAAATTACGAAGCTATGTGATTGCCGGTGACGAAACAAAGTACGGTAACGAGATCAAATTTAAGACACTTAATGTTGAAACTACCAGTAAGCCGATAATAACAACTAACCCTCCGAGTGTTGTTGCTCCTACTGAAGCTGTTGTAAGTGGTACTGTGGTGAGTAACGGGGGAGCTTTAATTCTCCGTAAAGGCTTTTCGTACAGCGTTAACTCTATTGCAGTAACACCGGCACCTGTTGGTACTTACATTGATGTCGCCGGTGAGGTCTTTGAAGCAAAAATTGAAAATCTAACTCCTAACCGACTCTATAAAGTAAGAGCCTATTCGATTAATGCAAATGGTATATCGTGGGGTCTTGAACAGGAGTTTTTAACTCTTGGTACCGTTGATATTCAAAAACCTACTATCGAGTTATTACCCGTTTTTGAAGTAAGTAAGACCGGTGCTTCAGTTGGTGGCCGGATTACATCTAAAGGAGGTGGGACTATATCACGTTGTGGTATAAGTTGGAGCACAGATCCACTACCGGGAGCCGGCATCCCAATGGGCAGCTTCGAAGATAATCCATATTTGCCGGAATCCTTTTCGGCAATCTTATCAGGATTGACTACGAACACAACGTACTACATTAGAGCGTATGCCGTTAATGAAGCCGGGATCTCGTGGAGTGAGCAAGGTGAGTTTGATACATTGGCTGAGAATCTCTTGCCTGTGACCATCAGCAATACTGTTGCTGAAACGCTGAGTAATTCATTGCGTATACAGGTTCTGATTGGCAATGATGACATGTCGCCACTATCTGATAAGGGTATTGTATGGGGGTTGGATCCGTCGCGATTGTCGAACTTTATATCATATGGCGATTACAGGTCTTCGTTTGATGCTATTTTTACCAGAAATGATCCTGGTACATACTATGTTAAAGCATATGCAATTAATGCTGCCGGTACAAGCTATGCAACTGCGCTACTTCAATTAGTTGTTGGCATGAGGGATAATACTCAGTTTGGAATACCTGATGATCCCAATATAACTACTTATACCTATAAAACGAGATCATGGATCCGGAATCAGTATGGTTGGGCACTATACAGGCCTGCTACTGTTACATCAGCACCGGAACAGGTACAGGTAGTTCAGGCTCCTAGCAGGGCAAAAACTACCGTATCTACACCCATGGTACAAGTTAATGATTTGTGGCGTAAGACAGAGTCTAAAAGAATGACCATTAAGTCGACCAGGATTATTTCAGTTGAAGGTACTCCATCATTGTACATGTATGCATCCGAACCGATAAAATTTAATTTACCGACTGAGTTGGTAACATTGCGGGCCGGTGATGTTGAACTCGTAGGTATTACTCTCCAACCGGTTGATGATGATGATGCCGTATTGGTTTATCCTAATTTTACTTTCGAAAATCTGGCATACGACAATATTATACTATTTGGATCTGCAATTGAACTCGAGTCGTATGGTGCTGAAAATGTATCTCTTTTAGTGCCGGTATCAGGCGAAAAGATACCTGTAGAGTCTATACACAACCTACCTAGTCCGGTAGCAATTGACGTGGTTGGAGAAATCGGAGATTCGGCCGAAAAAGCAATATCGCAGGAATTCTTCTCGGACAAGGTTGTTGGAATTGAAGCCTCAATAGCACAAATTAATAATACAATTATTCCGGGTGCAATCTCTTTAAATTATCCTACTCGGATTAATTTGAGAAATACATATGTTCAATACATACAGGCAACTGCAGGCACACAGCTATCTCGCAGTGTTCTGTACGTAAAAGACAATCCTCTTGATGCTGTGTTGCGTGTTGCTCCGGATGGACAGGTGTTTCCTCTATCGCCCGGCAAGTCGATTGTAAATGTGATACCGATACTTAATAATAAGGCTTACCGGCAGGTAGAAATAGAGGTGGTTGCACCTGTAATTCGAAAAGTAAGTACAGGTATTCGATTTGACTCAACTAATAATATTCGTTTAACATAATCATAAACAAAATGGCACTAACACCCGAACAGGAAGCTAAGCTTCTCACAATTATTGACGCCTTTGATGGCGGAAAACGTATTAATGAATTACCGCTAGCTAGCTCTACAAATCCATTTGATTTGCTCACAGAGGTAATTGATGTAGATGGCGAGACGAAACAAGCCAAGGTAGCGTCTATGCTGCCTTATCTTGAAGATAATGTTGCGTATGGTATTGAGTTCGACACCACAATATCAAGTCCAACATGTACACGTGTGGGAAACCTAAACTTACATGCATCATTGCCTATTCAGTCACGAATGCTTGGCTGTCTGCTCGATGACGATGGAAATGTTGTAGAATATTTGAACCAAACCAATTGGGGAGCACATGATTTATCGGGAGCAAGAGGTCAGGTGATGGTAGAAATGCCGGAACATTACGCTAAATACTCCATTAATGGGACAAAGCGTCGTGTAATGATCAGCGAGTTCCCCATCCCGGGTTATATACATCGCCCAAAACGCTACATATCGGCTTACGAGGCTGCTCTGGACCGTGTTAACCTTAAGTTAGCATCGGTAGTCAACAACACTGCAGATTACCGAGGTGGTAACAACAACGCTGCAAATGACCTTTTGAGTAATTCGATGTTGCAACGTCCGGTAACCTCAATATCCCGCACACAATTCAGAACCTATGCCCGTAATCGTAAATCAGGATCGACGGCGTGGAATCAGCTGGTGTATTCTATGCATAAAGATCTGTATTGGCTCTATGCAATTGAATATGGTACCCTTGATTCGCAGAAAGCTGTAAATGCTGTGATGGATAGTAATGGATATCGCCAGGGGGGATTAGGTCCCGGTGTTACAGCTGTGTCAAGTGCAAAGTGGTCAGCGTTTAATGGTTCAAATCCTTTTATCCCTGTAGGCTGGAGTAATGCCCTTGGCAATTACAGTGGAGAGGTTGATTATACTGCTCCCTTTGAATTTGATAGCATTGGTGCTGCAAATTTCCTGGGGGAATACAGTCCTACGTCGGCCTATGTGATTGATAACTATGTATCGTCAGGAGCTAACCTTTATAAGTGTATACAGGCATGTACCGGTGTTGAACCTACTAATACTGACTATTGGACTTTACAGACGCGCACTGTATGTAAGGTGAATCGTTATCGAGGTATTGAGATGCCTTTCGGACATATATGGAAATGGGCAGATGGTATTAACATCGAAATAAAATCGGAAGCCGATGGTGGAACATCAAAGATATATGTATCGGAAGATCCGTCAGACTTCAACGACTCAAATTACACAAATTATGAAATGAGAGGATTATTGGCTCGTACAGAAAATTTCATTAAGGAAGTTATTTTTGGTATTCATGGAGATATTACTGCATCTGTAGTTGGTAATGGAGCAGGTAGTACTACCTATTTCTGTGACCATAACTACACATCGATCCCATCAACAGGGACAGTGTTACGCGGGTTCCTGCTTGGCGGTGCTGCGAGTAACGGCGCGTATGCGGGCTTCGTTTCTGCGCTTTCGTATAACGCCCCCTCGAATTCGCTTGCGTCTATCGGCTCTCGCCTTTGTTATTTGCCTGTTAATTAATTATTTAAATTGTGTGTAAGTAATGAATAACGACAATTATGATGACGGTTCACTTTCGTGCCTGGGTATTCCCAGGGACGAAAGTAGCCGTCACTTTAACTGCCCTGAAATTGGTCAACAACGGTTAATCAATACTCCTTTTTATATCGTGGATATTATTTCGGATGTTAAAACAAAATACGGATCGGACCGGATGCTGGTTAAAATTAAATTTAGTCTTGACGATTCGGAAGCTGATGCACGTAAATTTTTCACTGGTAGTGGTGAGATTAAACATATACTTCAGCATGTAAAAGATATGAATAAGTTTCCTCGAAAAGTAACATTACGAGCAGTTGGAAATCGTTATTTTCTGGAGTGAAAAATATAAAAAGGTTGTCTCCAGCGAGCGGGTTCCTGCTTAGCGGTAATGCGAATAACAGCGCGAATGCGGGCTTCGTTTATGCGAATTCGAATAACACCCCCTCGAATACGAATGCGAATATCAGCTCTCACCTATGTTTTTTATCAGCGCTGGAGAGACCATGCCATCAGGGCAAAAAATAAAATTCAAAACGGTGTTGGTAGCCATCAGGGCGAAGACTCCTAGTACGAAAAACAAAGCAAAAAATGAAACGGATCGGTAATTTATACGAAAAAATAATTTCACTCGAAAACCTCAAATTGGCAGACGAGAGAGCGCGTAAGGGAAAACGAAATTCTTACGGCGTACGCCTGCACGATCGTAAACGCGAAGAAAATATCCTTCGTTTACACGAAATTCTTAAAAACCGACAGTTTAAAACCTCTGAATACCACGTTTTCAAAATATACGAACCAAAAGAAAGGGAAATTTACCGCTTGCCATATTATCCGGATAGGATTGTTCATCATGCAATTATGAATATTCTTGAACCTATTTGGGTGTCGGTGTTTACTGCCGATACTTATTCCTGCATCAAAGGCCGGGGCATAAACGGCGCCATGCAGAAGGTAAAAAAAGCGATAAAAAACGATCCCGAAAGCACCCGCTATTGCTTGAAAATCGACATCCGGAAGTATTACCCTTCGATTGATCACGTAATTATGCAGGAAATTGTTGAGCGAAAAATTAAATGCATCCCTACGATGGATATTCTGTGTGAGATAATCAGAAGCGCAATGGGTGTGCCGATCGGTAATTACCTATCGCAATATTTTGCAAACCTGTTCCTGGCTTATCTGGATCACGTTATTAAAGAAGTGCTGAAGGTTAAGTATTACTTCCGCTATGCTGATGACATGACTTTTTTTGCAGCCACCAAAGAAGAATTGCACGAAATTCTTGCTGCCGTTCGCACTTACCTTTCCGAAAATCTGAAACTTGAAATTAAATCGAATTATCAGATTTTTCCGATTTCGGACCATCACAGATCGAAAAATGGCCGTGGGCTTGACTTTGTTGGTTACGTGTTTTATCGACATGAAACTCGAATTCGCAAATCCATAAAAATGAATTTTGTTCGTAAAGTAGCTAAAATCAATCGCCGACAAATGTCGACAAAACATTATACTATGCACCTTGCGCCATGGCTGGGCTGGTGTAAATATTCAAACTCAAATAAATTAGTTTATAAATTAATAAAAAAAGAACATTATGAAAGCATCTTACAAAGACTTGCCAGCTAAAATTGTAGCAGTTGGTAATGGTAATTTCCTCTATCGCCAGAACATTGTTGAAGTAACTAACCAGGACGACGAAGTGTCCTACGAATGTGATGAATTCGTAATTGCTGGTGCTATATCTCGTGAAGATATTGTAAAGACGGTAATCAATGATCTTTACGGTCATGGAGTAGAACAAAAGCTAATCAACGACTATAATGCTAGTGTTAACGGCATATTGCCAGTGGAAGCTGGTAATGAGTATCTGTCATATCTTGAAGACCGCAAGGTTATCAAACAAACAATACTCGATGATTGGAATGAGTATCTCAATGAAAGTATATCCTAATTAATCACCTTTTTAACTAAGACTCGAAATGACAACCCTTTTCATTCCTTCGATCCTGACTGAAGATTACAAATCTTTTTTCATCAAATTAATTATAGTTTTCGCCCTGTGGATAATTGCCATTATCGCTACATTGATAGATCTTAAAACGGGAATAAATGCTAGTAAACGTATGGGTATTTTTAAAACTACATCAATAGGATTACGACAAACATTAAAAAAGAATTTTCAGTATTTTACTCTTTTGTTTATCGCATTATTATTTGATGTTGTATTCAGCTACCTGACCACGTTGACAGATATAATCTCATTTTTGGGTTTGTTTCGAATACCTGTTTTTACTCTATTATCAGTTGTTATTGTAATGGCAATTGAGTTTATATCGGTTCGGGAAAATATGAATAAAGGAAGAAAAGATCTAGTTTCTCCAGATTTGATTAATAAAGCCCTTGAAATAATTGGCGAGCTTGGCGATGAAAAAGTAAAGGCAATTTCAAAAATATTGAAACAAAAAAAAGATGAACAACAATCTTCTGCAAATAATTAAAGAAGTTGCCCGGGAATTCGATTTTGACTGGAGGTTGGCTGCTGCATTTATAGAAGTTGAAAGTGGCAGTAAAGGTTTTGACGACAAAACAGGTAAGATACTCATTCAGTTCGAACCTGTTTGGTTTCGTAGGCAAGCACCATATGCGCCGTCCGGAGTGTGGAGTGTAAACAAAGTCGACATCCAGCGGAAAGAATGGGAAGCGTTTAACAGCGCCTTCCGCATAAATCCCGATGCAGCCATGGAGAGCACCTCAGTTGGGTTAGGGCAAATCATGGGCCTACATTGGAAACGACTGGGCTACAACTCCGTTGGTGAAATGTGGGACTACGCTAAAAAAGGGTTGCACCAACAGGTTCAGCAATTGTTCATGTTCATTGCGACAGACAGGAGGTTGCTGGCTGCATTACAGGCCCGTGACTGGCATATGGTTGCTGCACGGTACAACGGTGCCGGCTACATGGAAATCGCAAGAAAATACGGACGTGAGCCGTATGATCAAGCTATGAAACGTGCTTTTAAAAAGTATTCAACGTTATGAAGATATTTGAAGTCATAGTTTGGTATATTTTTTTGGTAGTTGTTCTGATCTCAGAGACAATACAAGATGCATTTAAAAAAATCAAAACGTTATGAAAGCATCAATTAACCTGATATGGATTGTTTTGCTGGTTGTCGTTATCACATCAATGGGCTACCTCATAAACGACAATGTAAAGCAGCGGAAGGAAAACGTAAGGTTATCGCTCAATCTAGATCAGTATGGCCGGCAGGTATCTTCCCTGGAGCTGACAAAAAAAGAACTAAAGACAGAGCTTGAGAAAAAAGAGAAAACAATTGTGGCTGTCGATAGTATTCTAAAGGCGCGGAATATGAGAATAACGCAACTCGAACGGGTAATTGCTACGCGGATAACAATTACTGATAGTGACACAACATTTATTCCGCTTGAAAAATCAGTTCCTGTTTATCTGCCAACACCTGTTGAAGTAGGGCAATTGTATAAAACGGTCTTTAAAACCGCCGGTAATTGTATGGCCATTGAGGGTTTTATCTTGTCGACAGATCCGGATCCATCATTGGCATTAACTAAAAAGACGTTAGGGGTTACAGTTTATAATATCGAGGTGAAACGTAAGTGGTACCAGTTTTGGAAACCAAAATATGAAAAAGTAGTAACCTCAGATTGTGGGGACGTTGAAATTGTTGAAATTGAAAGAAAATAATATTTAAGTTTGTCCTTTTATACCACATATAACAAGGTTACTTTTGAGTCTACTTTGTTATAAATAATTACTTTTTGTTCTTCCATCCCAGACTTGTGAAAGTGTGGGATGGATTTTTTTTGTCCTTTTATAATGATGTGTTTTGAATGATATTTGTATAAATTACTGTGTTATGATAGATACAACTCCTAGCCTCATGCAGGCAGAAGAATATAATAAACTAGTGAAGAACTGGACATTAAAGACCAGGAGTAAATTTCAACACAATGCTCCGGTGTCGGGATCCGGGAATAATAAAACTAGAGCACTACGTCCATCCATTGATTCTAGTACAAAAAGATACGGTAAAGAAATTGGAAAAATACGTTTTGGCTTTGAAAAACATGGAGTTTATATTCACTATGGTGTTGGACGGGGATATATTCGAAATGGTAATGCTGTCGTACGTGGATCTAAAAACAATGAAAATGTAATATCACAGGGATTTAAACGTCGCCCAAATGATTGGTTTGATGTTGAAATTAAAAAAGGAATTCGTGAACTGTCACTTATTGCTCAGGAGTATTATGGGGACTGGGCAATGAATAAATTACTACAACAAATTGATAAAGCTACAATTCAAAAGAAATAAAGATGGCTGATAAAATTGCAAAAAGAGGAATATCAATATTCATTGATGGCAAAGAAGTTTCGAATTCAGTTAAGGGTATTCGAAGTGAAATTACAAAAATGATTAATGAGCAAAATAAGATGACTATAGGTTCGAAAGAATATGTTGCTCAGAGTCGTAAAATTGGGCAATTGAAGTCATATCTTACAGAGCACAATGAGCTTCAGAAGAAGATATCTTCCGGATATGGTACCATGAATAAATCATCCGGGAGTTTCTTTTCTCGAATGGCTAATGGGTTTAATAAGTATTTTGCTATGTCTACGGCGTTTATTGCGTCAATTACAGGTGCTTCGCTAGTATTCCGAAAATTATCTGAAGATGTGGCTAAGATGGATGATACTTATTCGGATGTTATGAAAACTACCGGCATGACTCGGGAAGAAGTGATAGCTCTAAACGAGGAGTTGAAGAAAATAGATACAAGAACTAGCCGGGAGCAACTAAATATGTTAGCCCGCGATGCTGGTAAGCTAGGGATATCAGCTAAAAAAGATATTCTTGACTTCGTTGAAGCCGGAAATATGATTAATGTTGCCCTGGGAGAAGATCTTGGTGATGACGCAATTAAATCGATTGGTAAAATGGTTGATATTTACAAATCATCTACTAATCAAATCCGCGATTTAAATCTTAAAGAGCAAATGTTAGCAGTAGGGTCGGCGATTAACGAGCTAGGGGCATCCTCAACGGCCAGCGAAGCATACTTAGTTGAATTTGCCGGACGACTTGGAGGGGTTTCAAAACAAGCAAAAATATCTATGGCTGATATACTTGGATTTGCAGCTTCTCTGGACCAGGATATGCAGGCTGTAGAGATGTCGGCAACAGCACTACAGAACTTTATCATGAAGTTAATGGGTGATCCTGCTAAGTTTGCAAGGCTAGCCGGACTAGAAGTTGGGAAGTTTACTGAACTGCTTAAAAACGATACAAATAAAGCAATTAAGGATGTACTGAGATCCCTTAACGAACAGGGAGGATTTCAGCAGCTGATTCCTGTTTTTCAGGAGATGGGATTGGATGGTGCACGTGCTGTTGGAGTGCTCAGTTCTATGGCTGGAAGCATTAATAAAATTGATGAAGCTCAAAAAATTGCTAATCAATCCATGTCTGAGGGCACTTCGATTTTTAATGAGTATTCTATTAAGAATAACAATATGAAGGCCGAATTGGATAAGGCAAGGAAGGCATTTCAGGAAACAGCTCTGCAGCTAGGGGAGAGCCTTAATCCTATTCTATTACAATCTACAAAATCAACAACCTACCTGATTAAAGCTCTGGTTGAGCTGCCGAAATGGCTCAGAGAAAACAAAGGAATGCTTATCGCATTGGTGTCTGTACTTACCATTTATACCATTGCAGTTAATAAAGCCAGAATTGAAACATTACTTCATGTCGCTCTTGAAAAAACAAAGATTATTGTACAGCGAGCAGGGATAGTTTCCACACTTGCTGCAGCAGCTGCTCAGGCATTGTTTACCGGGAATTTAAGTAGAGCTGCTGCTGCCATGAGGTTGTTGAATGCTCAAATGATGATTAATCCTTATGTTGCCTTAGGTGTTGCAATCGCTGCCATAACAATTGGAATTTTTAAATTAACAACAAGAACAACGGATGCAAAAAAAGCAATGGTTGATTTTAACGTTGAATTATTGAAAGAACAAAGAGAATTAAAAAATATTTTTGATGCTTATAAAAAAGCTAATGAAGGGACTGATCTTAAAAGTAAATTGCTGAAAACAATCAAAGAAAAGTATGGACCTTACATCAAAGATCTGATTGATGAGAAGGGAAAAATTACTGATATAGAAAAAGCACAAAAGCTAGCTAATGATGCACTACGGGATCAAATATCTCTTAAAATACGTAATCAATATATTGATGAATACACATCGAAAGAAATAAAACAGCAAGCAGAAACTCTGACTAAAATTAGAGACAGAATTCAACAATCGAAAGGTGATACGGTTGCCGATCTTATTATTGGTGAGATTGGTAATTCTATGAACGAAAATATCAATGATCCAATGATAAAGGGATTGGATAGCATGAAAAAAATTCTATCTGATTATGGATTGATGAATGGAGTGATAGATAGGAAAGAATTTAATAGTCTGGCAAATTCACTCGCAAGTAGTTATTATCGTATTAATTTAAAGACAAATGAATTTAAAAGCATATTCAAGGCATTAGTTAAAGATGTTGGTCTGGTGGCTAAGGCTGTAGATGAAGAAGAAGAAGATGATGATGACGATCCAACATCAACTACAATAAAATATATTGAAGCCGAAAAAGCCCTTGAAAAAACTTCAAAAATAAGACAATTGGTGTTGCTTCAAATGTATGAAAAAATGCAGATTACTGAAGAGTTATATAATAAACTCAGTGAGGCAGAAACAATTCTGGCGTTGGACGAAAAACTTAAACTTCAAAAAAAATATGGTGAAGACACTATTGATACCGAACTCGCCATACAGCATGCCATGTCGAAGTTGAGCAAGGAAGATCTTAAGCGGATTGAAGAACACAATAAACTTCGTGATTCGATGACAATTAAGGAGTCGTTTGATACAGGCGAGGAAGATCCAATAATTGATGCAGAGCGTCATACAACATCATTAAGACTCAAAATACTTGAAGCTTTCCATCAAAAAGGTCAAATATCAGAGAGAGAATACGTAGAGGGTATCGCGGAAATATATAAAAAAAATCAGCAGGAAATCAATAAATATATCAGAGATTTCAGACTTAAGAGCAATCAGGATGATTATGATAAGGCCATAATTGGCCGAAAAACATATTTAGAAAAGGTAAAACAGATAACCAGAGAATATTGGGAAGACACATTTGCCGATGCCCAGGATGTTGCAGAAAGTATTTTGGCTGTTGCAAATGCAGCTGCAGAAGTAGTTTCCAATATCGTTGAGGCTGAAAGTTTGGCTATTGACGCTAAATATGCAAAACAACTTAAAGCTGCACGAAAAGCCGGAGAAGACACTACCGAGATAGAGGAAGCAATTGAGGCTGAGAAATTGGAAATTAGAAAGAAATACGTTGATCTTGAATTCGGCATTAAAGCTGCTAGCATCATTGCGGACACGGCAATGGCAATCATGAAAATGTGGGCTGAAGGTGGTCCTGTAGCCGGCCCAATATTAGCCGTCCTGGCTGGTGCTGCTGGTGTCGCTCAACTTGCTGTTGCCAATCAACAACGTAATCAGGTTAAGAATCTCTGGACAGGAGGTTATACTGATCCTGGCGATAAATATGACCCACGTGGTATTGTGCATGCCGGTGAATTCGTTGCATCTCAAGAATCTGTTAATAACCCTCATATACGTCCGGTCCTTGATGCAATTGACATGGCACAACGACAAGGGATGGCCTCAAATGTGACCCCGGAGTACCTTTCGAAAGCCTTACAAGCGTCTCGCCATTACGCTGAAGGAGGGTTTGTTATTATGCAACAACCCGAATCAGTAAATACATACGATTCGAACAGCAACAACGATCAAGTTGCTGTTGAGTTAATAAGAGTAATTGCCAGACTCAATGCAAAACTAGATGAGGGTATTGAGGCTTATTCTGTTGTATCTGGGCCTAATGGTAGCTCAGAGGTATCGCGTAAGTATGAGAATATGATTAAAAACGTATCAAGATGACAGAAATATATATTGATAAAACGGCCGTTGTACTACCTAAAGAATTTAGTTTTAAAACTTTTGATGAAAACCCAAGGTACACGAAAAATGGCAGTTATAGCCTTGATATTGATTTATCGTTGAATAATGTTATTAACAGTAGATTGTATCGGCACATTAACCGTATTCATAGTCGCGCAATATTCACCGGTCGAAGTGTTATAATTAAGGCTGATGGTAATAAAGAATTTGTAGGAAAAGAAGTCATCCTGGGATTCACTAATAGTACTGTTAGAATACAAATAATTGCCGGTAATTCGGATCTGAATTTTAATCTAAGAGAGGATAAGATAAGAAATCTTAATTTGGGAAGCGTGACATATAAGTTCATTAGTGATCCTGACACAAATCCGGATAATTTTTGGATAGCAGATAATGAACCTTTTGAAGTATATCTTAATCAGCGGTATCCTTCAAAGAATTTTATCCATGCCCCTTTTTATGCTGAAGATGCCGGCCAGTTTTGTAACCAATGGTTGTACACGAACCAGTCAGCTCCAGGGATCCCTACATTAGGCCCCAATGGATTATTTGTAGCACAGCCATACATAAGTGCCATTATCAATAAAATTATCAAATACTATGGTTATACAGTCGAACACAATGATATAGAGCTTGATCAGGGTTTTTCTGAATTGTACATTGTACATGGATATAATACAAATGAATATGCAAAAATGCTGCCGGATTGGACTGTAAAGGAATTCTTCGAGCAAATTGAAAAGTTGTTCAATTGTACATTGATTGTTAATCCGCAAAATCAGGCTGTTTCTATTGTATTTAACAATCAATACTTCAAAACATCCGATACTAATGTCCTTAAAATGATTGATGCATATGAATGTGAGAACAATCCTGAAAATACAATTGATTATTCAAATGCAAATATTGGATATGATTTGGATGATTGCTTATATTATAGGTATGCCAGACTTGATAAACGTATTGATAATATGGCCTTATCGGACTCTTATGTTGATGCTGCTGATTTGTATGCTAAAATTAATGATGCAGCAGACATACAGCGTCATATAAAGATTTTCAGTGGACCCCTTGGTGATTTTATATCCAGGAAGATACCGGACAGCACATATTTTTTGGCTCAACGGGTTAATGAGATGAAGGATTTATCACAAAATCAGAAAGAAGATCTGGATATTACGTTTAAAATAATGCCTGCCCCAATGAAGCAGGTGATCGATTATGTATATGATATGGGATCTGTAGATAATTATCCGTATTGGAATCAGTATCCGGTTGTGCTTAAATCGGAAAAATATGACCAGGCAAATTTGGTTAATATTGACGATGTATTGACTCAGGAATTAGAGTTGCCGGAAGAAAAACTTCAAAGTAAAATGTATTTAGCTGTTTATACCGGTATGCAGCTAATTGACTATGTAAATGATGTTCCGTCATATAGTTTGCCAGGAATACCAATGTCTTATACGACATATTTAGCATCATACTTTGATGGACGACAAGAACCCAGATTTTTCCAGTCTGGGGGGGCTTTAAAATTAGAAAGGTTAAAGGATACAAAGTATAATTCGGATGAAGTTGATACTACACGAAAGTTTAGAATATCATTTATAGCCAACAAGAATATTGATATACGCAATTTTTTCAACTTTAACAATAAACTCTATGCTTGCATCAGGTTAGAAAAAACATTTAATCATAAGGGTTTAAACCAAATTTTTAGTGGTGATTTTTACCCCCTGAAATAAATTTATCAAAACAGCTTATTCCACGCTGCTTTGTTTTTTCAAGAGCGTGCACATAACTCATGGTTTGTTTGATATCAGAATGTCCTAGTATAGTTTGTAATGTTTTAGGATTTGGGTTATTTTCAAGAAAAATTGTGGCAAACGTATGCCTGCCAGTTTTAAGTGTAACCTTCTTTTTTATATTTAACTCATCAGCTATAGTTTTAAGATATCTATTCATTGTCTGTTCGGCAGGTAGCTTTTCAAATATTTTGCCCGTATCGCGATCACCAAGTACGTCGGCAAGTATTATTCTTACCGGCATAGCCAATGGCACTGTAACTGCTTCCGGCTTTGAATTAAGTAATTTCTTACGGAAGTATGTGAAAGAAACGTTGTTGAATTGTTCTGTTCTCATATCAGCTGCATCGCCAACATGTTGAGATCCGAAACATAGAAATAAAAAGAATTGAAGAGTGGTAAAATACTTTTTGTCTAGGTAATAATCCCGGTAAAGCAACCAAAATTTAAGTAGCTCTTCTTCCTCCAAAAACACCACATTTGGTTTTGATCTTTTAATGCTTAAATCCGAGAATGGATTATCATCCATATATCCTTCGCGGATTGCCTGCAGTACATATTTTTTAATTACACTTAGGTTTTTGTGAGCGGTATTGTCATTGTTGCCAATATCTTTTTTTAGATACACCAGGTAATCTTCCAGGAAGTCTTTCGTTATTTGCTCAAAATATAGGTCTGGTTCGTAATATGATAGCTTTTTGAGTGCTGAATTATGTAGTTTGATTGTATTAATATTGAGCCTACGTCGTGTTCTATGTAGATAATCGACGCAGTAGTCATGAAATGTTTGAAAATCGTCCGGCCGATTATATGATTTTAGAAATTTTTCTTTGGTTAACACCCGATCTTTTAAACGATATTTTACTTCTACATTATTTATCCTTGCCAGAATGTTGGTCAGTATTAAATTTTTATCGGATGAGTAAATGTCTGATGCTTTTACTCTCATTGATTTTTCACTCCAGTCTTTTAGTGCACATTTTACTTTTGTTGAAAAATGGACTTTTTCCTTATTCAGGTAAAAGATAACCTCAATTGTACCAATGGTTTTGTTCTTTGAGCAGCGATTTTGTAGTTTGACTTTTATCATTTCTATTTTTGGTCTACTATTAGTTATAAGGTACTGTTAAATTGGTATAGTGGGGTAAAGTCGCAACTGATTAGTACACAGTTAAAATACAATAGCTCACAGCGTTTTAGACTGTGAGCTATCTCTTAATAATGGTTAAATTGTGGTGCCACCAGGAATCGAACCGGGGACACAAGGATTTTCAGTCCTTTGCTCTACCAACTGAGCTATGGCACCTTGCTCTTAGCGGGTGCAAATATACGGCGATTATTTGATTCTGCAAACGGAAAACGAAAAAAAAATTGTATTTTTGCAACAATGACCTGTGGTACCTAAGCAGTACTTATGGATCTTTAAGTTGATGAAATTTTATAACTTCCTATGAATCTGAATTTTGATCTTTTTATACTTGTCGCTTCAGTTCTGCTGTTCTTTAGTCTTATTGCCGGGAAGACCGGCTATAAGTTTGGTGTACCTACCTTGCTTTTATTCCTTTTTATCGGGATTATTGCAGGTAGTGGTGGAATCGGACTCGAATTCAGTTCGCCCGAAGTAGCTCAGTATATCGGGGTAGTTGCCCTGAATATTATTCTTTTCTCCGGTGGGTTGGATACCCGTGTCTCCGAGCTGCGTCCTATTGCCAGGCAAGGAGTAGTGCTGGCAACGGTAGGGGTGTTGCTTACAGCATTAATAACCGGACTGTTTATCTACTGGCTTACCAATAATATCCTGCAAAGTGTTACCTTTTCGTTGCTTGAATCCTTATTGCTGGCGGGAATTATGTCGTCGACCGATTCGGCTTCGGTGTTCTCGATTTTACGCTCCAGGAACCTGACACTCAAAGAGAATCTTCGTCCCCTGCTTGAATTGGAAAGTGGTAGTAACGACCCGATGGCGTTTATGATAACCATCGTTTTGCTTCAGTTGCTTAATTCTCCTGAGATCAGTGGCTGGATGGTCTTGCTGAAATTCCTGCAACAGTTACTGTTTGGTGCCGGTGCCGGCTATCTGCTGGGTAAGTATGCGGTTAGGCTTATTAATAAAATAAACCTGGATAATGATGCCCTCTACTCCGTATTGATGCTCACCATCATGTTCTTTATCTATGGGTTCACCTCGGTAATTGGTGGGAATGGGTACCTGGCAGTTTATATTGGTGGATTAATGATTGGGAATCATAAAGTAGTTCACCGCAGAAGTACAATGCGTTTTTTCGACGGACTCACCTGGTTGTTCCAGATTATTATGTTCCTCGCACTTGGATTGCTGGTTGAACCACGTGAATTGCTGCCGATAGCCGGAGTGGGAATAATTGTTGGTTTATTTATGATACTGGTTGCTCGTCCGCTGACGGTATTCCTAAGTTTTGCCCCCTTCCGTAAATTATCAACCAAAGCAAAAATATTTACTTCCTGGGTAGGATTACGCGGGGCTGTCCCGATTATCTTTGCTACCTATCCCTGGATTAACGAAGTGCCGCAGGCGAAGATGATGTTTAATATCGTTTTCTTCATCACTATTCTGTCGCTAATGGTGCAGGGTACTACTGTTTCGACCATGGCTAAATGGCTGGGCTTATCCAAAGAGACTCCTAAGCGCCCGCGCATGAAAGAATTTGAAATTGAATTTTCGGATGATATTAAGTCGGCAACCTGTGAGATTACGGTTAACAAGGAAATGCTTCAACAGGGTTCTAATCTTCTGAATATCAATTTGCCCGAGCATACCCTGGTGGTGATGGTAAAACGAAAAGGCCGGTATTTTATCCCACGTGGCAACACCCACCTCGAGGATGGTGATTCGTTACTGGTTATAACCGACAATGAAGAAGCCATGCGCGAAACATATCGTCAGCTCGGTATTTCTCCTCTTGAATAGAAAACAATTAATAGATACAATCAATGAAAAAAGCAATTATTACTACTGAAAAAGGTGTTATGAAGGTGGAGTTCTACGAAAAAGATGCTCCCAATACAGTGAAAAATTTCTGTGATCTGGCGCAGAAAGGGTTTTATAACGGACTCACTTTTCACCGGGTTATTCCGGATTTCGTAATTCAGGGCGGATGTCCCGATGGAACCGGAGCAGGCGGCCCGGGTTATTCGATCGATTGCGAACTCGACGGTGACAATCAATTCCACGACCGGGGTGTGTTGTCTATGGCTCATGCAGGTCGAAATACAGGTGGATCGCAGTTTTTCATTTGTCATAGTCGCCGGAATACTGCTCACCTGGATCGTCGCCATACCTGTTTTGGTAAAGTAGTCGAAGGTGTCGATGTAATCGATGATATTCGTCAGGGTGACAAGATGATTACCATTGAGGTGATTGAAGAGTAAAAAAAAATGCCGGAGTTTAATCCGGCATTTTTTTATTCTGCTACTAACTGGTCGACCAGACTGTTGAAGTCGCGTTTGAATTCTTCGTAAAAGAGTCCCGTTGCCGGTCCGTTGAACCCGGTATGTATTTTACGAACCTTCCCCTTTTTATCGATAAAGAAGGTAGTAGGGTAGCTGTTGATCTTTTCGAGTTCAGGTAATGCCTTTCCGGTGGATTCACGGCCTGCTTGTCCGCCGAATAAGATCTCATATTCAGTATTGTAACGTTGCTTAAGCCGTTGCAAAGTGCCTTGTGCATAGCTGAAGTCATCCTTTCGTTCGAAGGCGAGTCCTACCACTTCTACACCCCTGTCGCGATTAGCGCTATACCAGGGCGATAGAAATGCCATCTCATCGAGGCAGTTGGGGCACCAGCTGCCGAGTACTGACACAATAAGCACTTTGTCACGGTAGCGTTCGTCGTTAATGGAGATGATTTGTCCTTCGGTGTTGGGCAGACTAAAACTTAGTGTTTCCATGCCGGGTTTCATGGATGTCAGGCTATAAGGGTCGGCCAGTCCGGCTTGCTCGTTTCGTTTGCCTATCATCTTTGTCTTGCTGCGTGTGGTATACAGAATACCCTCAAAAGCATCGTTTCCATCGAAGGTGATTTCGAGAAGGTAAGGACTCAGGCCTGCAAAAGCGGAAAGTTGTATCCCGTTTTCAGTATAGTTTCCTTCCAGAAAACGAAGGTCTCCGAAACTGGTGAGAACCGATCCTGTAACAGTAGTACCCTCACTTTTAAAGATACCAACATTATTTGCAGTATCCCCTTCTTCGCTGATAAATAAAACTTCCCATTTACCGTCTATCTTCACCAAAGAAGGTTGTGAAACAGGTTCGAAGCGTTGCTTATTGCCATATTCTGCTTTAAAGGGCACGCCGGGATCGTTTTCAATGTAATTCTTAATAAACAAGCCTTCGAGGGTGTGGTTGTTCAGGACTGCCTCTATCCGGGTATCATAGGCTTCGATGGGGATCGTAATGCTGTCGCCGTTTATAACGCAATTTTTAAGTTCAACCCGTTCTTCTCCGTTCATGAGAACCACCATGGCTGTATCGGTATGTGCGTATTTCAATTCAATCAGAAACGGAGCTGCTTTTTCAACGAGTGCAAGCTCGGCACGCCATATGCCATCGTGTAGGTGTGAATGGTCTCCGCAGCTTATAAAAGTGCTGATTATTACTGTTATAATAGCTAGTTTTTTCATCATATTGTAAATTTGTGGAAGCAAAAGTAAACAATTTAACAAGAATTCAAAACGGCTCAGACAGTCTTTTTAATGTATAGTACCATTTTTATATGTCAGAGCTATTCCTGATATTTGCAGAAATAGAAATTGTATGGTAGATAAACAAAGCTCCTCCCTGGTATTGCCCATCATAGCACTTAGCTCTTTTTTGGGTACTTTTCTTATTTCAGCAGTGAATATTGCTCTTCCTTCCATCGGGTTGCAGTTTGAACTGAGCCCGGTGATGCTTAGCTGGATAGTTACCGCCTTCCTCCTTTCCACCGCGATGTTTCTGCTTCCGGTGGGGAGGTGGGCCGATAGCAAAGGTATAAGAAAGGTATATAAGATTGGTATTGTGCTTTTCACACTTGCTACATTACTGATACCTCTCTCACCAAGCGGAAGCTGGATGATTGGACTGAGATTTCTGCAGGGGATAGGGGCTGCCTTTATGAATACTACGGGACAGGCGATTCTGGTTTCGGGTTATCCTGTACAGCAACGGGGGCGAGTGCTGGGTATCTCGGTATCGGCAACCTATATGGGACTGGCGATGGGACCGTTTATTGGTGGTTACCTTACCCAATACGCCGGTTGGCCTGCGCTGTTCTGGTTGTCGGGGGGTGTTGGGATAGTAGTGTGTTTTATTGCTTTCCGGTTTCTGGGCAGGGATCTGAAGCCAGAAGAGCCGACACAGAGGCCGCATCTTAGGGGTGTTCTGTTTTACATGGCCGGACTTACTGCCCTGGTTTACGGGTCGGCGCGGATACCTGATAGTACCGGTTGGATACTGATGGTTGCCGGAGTTGTGTCAATTGTACTGTTCATTCGTTTCGAAAGTAAAAGTCAGTCGCCCGTCATCGACATCAAACTATTTACCCATAACCGTCTGTTTGGCTTTTCAAACCTTGCAGCGCTGATTAACTATTCAGCTACCACGGCTATCGTGTTTTTTCTCAGTCTGTACCTGCAACAGGTTCAGGGATTTCAACCACGGGTTGCAGGGTTGATTCTCGTTGCTCAGCCCATCATGATGTCGCTCTTCTCTCCCCTGGTGGGCCGACTCTCCGACAAAGTGCAACCCAGGTACCTTGCTTCTGCGGGGATGGCGATGTGTAGCGTCGGACTTGGAGCATTTGCCTTGTTAGGTGAATCGACTCCGGTGGGCGTTATTGTAGCCATACTCCTTTGGGAGGGTATCGGATTTGCCCTGTTTTCTTCACCCAATATGAATACCATTATGAGTTCGGTTGAAAAGCGGAACCTGGGAGTAGCATCTGGTACGGCAGCTTCGATGAGGGTGGTGGGGCAGATTGTGAGTATGACAGTTGTAACCCTCCTTTTCTCGCTATTCTTTGGAGAAAAGTTAATGAATGAGGTGCCAAAAACACAATTTCTGAAGGCCATGAAATGGGGATTTACTATCTTTGCAGCGCTCGGAGTTTCGGGGATTTATTTCTCCTTTAACCGGGGTAGGTTAAACCGTTAAATACGTCAATATGGCTCATCCTCAGTTTTATACCGATTTTGTAAACAACCTTACGCAGGTGCTCCTGCAGAATGCCACCAACGAAGGGTTGCTGGGCGGACAAATCCTTACTACCGAAGATTTTGATGATAAGTGGACTCAGATAGCGCCCGAATACATGGCAGATGCAGTGCAGGAAATCGCTGAATATCCTTCGGTAGCCATTGCCTGGGCTGCCTACCTGGGAATGGGTGTCGCTGTATTGTGGGATACTGATTGGGGAAAGCATGCATTTACCCCCGATACCTACAAGCTCTTTAAAACACCGCGTGGGTTTGATGCCATGGATGAATATGTTATGGAAGAAGTGCTGGGGATACCGGTGGATTCGGAGGATTTTAGCAAAGTGGAAGTTTTTCTGCGTAATTCGGCACAGCTGGCCATGACTCTTATCCGTAAAGAGAATATTCCTCCGCAAAGTATCGAAGCTTACCAGTTGTTTTCCGACTGTGTTACTGTCTTTTTCCGACTCGGAGCATCGCTTTGTTTGCACGGAAGGGGATATGCATATCATCCTGCAGGCAATTAGAAAAAGTTCGTATAAGCTCTGATTATTAGTGTGTTCAGATGAGTCCCGTTTGTTAATAATTTTAAAATTTAACTAAGGGTAATAGTGGCGGATAGTTAGGATTCTGATAAATATTGTATATTTACGCATCTGTGTGGCTCCGTAACGTCGGAGAGTTACACATTGAAACAATAACACACGTAATTATATGAAAGAGATTTATTACACTCCAAGACACTATTCAGCGATTGAACTTTGGAAAGATGTAACCGAACAGGAATGGCAGGATCCTCAATGGCAGATGAAAAATGCCATACGAACTGTTGACCAGTTGAAAAAGATCATCAAGCTGAACGCTTATCAGGTGGCTGAAATTGAACGTACCATTACCACCTTGCAGCAACAGGGTAAGGAGCCTTTTCGAATGACTCCCTATTATGCTTCCCTGATGCAGGCCGACCCCTTTCACCCGAAAATGCTCGAAGGTGAAAAAGAAGAAAAACGATTAGACCCCATATTCTGGCAGTCGGTTCCTACACCGGCGCATTTGTTATTCCCGGATACGGGAGTAGAAGGTGCTATGTCGGAAGGTTCGAGAAGTTATGGCGCTGCCTATCAGCGTTATCCTAATCGGGTAGCTCTCTTTGTAGCCGAAAATACCAGCTGTGCAGCCTACTGCCAGCACTGCCAACGTTCCAAGTCGTTGGATGGCTCAGTGGATGTGAACAGCACGATGATTAATCGCGGGTTGTTTTATATTTCACAAAATCCGAATATTAACGAAGTGCTGGTAACCGGAGGGGATGCTTTGATGATCAGTAAGCACCGCCTTCAGTTTATTCTGGAAGAATTGAGTAGTATCCCTCATTTACGGGTGATTCGGATTGCGACACGGGTACCGGTGGTAATGCCAATGGGTGTCACCGACGAAGTGCTGGAGCTGATTAAGAAGTCGGCCAATTAACATAGCCAGGGGGTACCCAAGTATGTATACTTTATGACTCATGTGAATCATTATCAGGAGATAACGAAAGATATGCATGCTGCTGTTCAACGGATCAATGCGCATGGATTTACCATCCGTAATCAAACGGTTTTCCTGAATCATGTAAATGATTATTACAAGACCTTAGCGGAAACCTTCAGACGGATGTTCTGGATTGGCATACATCCCTATTACCTGCTTCAATGTCACAAGGAAAAGGGAATTGTACATTTCATTGCGCCGATTCAGATTGGTAAGATTTATATGAAACACCTACAGGGCTGGATGTCGGGAATTACTATGCCCCGCTATGCCGTTAATGTTGAAGGAGGAGGTGGTAAAGTAGTACTGATGCCTTCCGGTCATGATACCCTGAATGCGGGATTACAGATTGATGAAAAAATATCGGAAAGTGCAGCCACGGTACATACCTGGGACGGACGTGAGATTGAGTATTATGAAGCGCTTGGACGAACTACGCATGATGAGTTTACACAGGGTGTAAAGATAATGGATAAGTTTATCGGTCGGAAGGGGGTTTTCAAACCGAAATTGATTGTAGTCGATGAAAACGGGCAGCATATTGAAACAACCAACCGAACCAAACTGCCCACTATTGAAAAAATGAAGAAAGCAGAATTGTTAGGGTATAAACTGTTTGATGGAAAAATGCCGGTAACTAATCCTGCTGTTATTGAAGAGCAACTGGAAAAGGCTTTTCTTGCTTCTGAATTTGTAAAGAAGTAAACAAGGCTTAGGGTTGTGTCAATTCACCCGACAGTCCCATCCCAAAGAGGGCAAAATCATATTTCGCCGGATCAGTTGCGTCGAACCGACGCAGCTGACCGGTGATTTCTTCTACTGCTTTCCAGTCGTCCTGCCTGCGATCAAGCAATCCCAATGCACGACCTACCTTCCCTACGTGCACATCCAGTGGTATCATCAGGGCTGATGCAGGAATACCCTGCCATAGTCCGAAGTCAACCCCCACCTCGTCCTTGCGAACCATCCAGCGGAGGAACATATTCAACCGTTTAGCTGCCGAGTTGGCTGCAACTGCCGACAGGTGTTTCTCACTTCGGGGCTCGTGAGGAGTGCTGAGAAATACCTCCCGGAAGTAACGCAGGGCATCATACACTGTATTGCTCTCGCTATATCCCTTTGTGAATACCTCTTCCAACCCACCGCGTTGCCGGTAGATGTCCTGTAGTGCCCGTATAAAAAAGCGGCAGTCTGTAGCCTGAAAGGTACGATGCACAAACCGATCAACGACAGCCAGATCGGAGCTTTCGGCATTTAAAACGAAGTCGGCCGGACTATCATCCATCCTTCGCATCAATTCACGTGCATTTTTAATAATGGTTTTTCGTTGCCCCCATGCAATTGAGGCTGTAAGAAACGCCGCTATCTCCACATCTTCCTTGTTGGTAAACAGGTGCGGTAGCCGGATAGGATCGTCGTCGATATAGGCCGGTACATTATAACGCCTGTACCGGTCTTCCAGCAGTTCGTGCAGAATGTCGAACGTATAGGTTGATTGTTGAATCATATAGCTGCAAAAATAAGCTATTTAAGGGAATAAATCCCGGTAATATTACAAGTTGTTGATAGTATAGCAAAAAAGAGAAACCACCAGTAAGTAATAACCGAAATAAAGTTTTAACTTTGCGCGATAGGCCATTACGAAGGTGTGGCTATTAATTTACAAATCTGTAAATGAAGTGTCTATGAAGAAAATTGTAGTATTAATTAGTTGTATTATTGTGGGATTAACAGAAATGAATGGTCAGGAGAACCTGGCATACCAATTACCGCCGAAGAGTATTTTGGAACTGGCGGATTACGAGCGTGCTCCGGCAGTGGCTGTGGACAGTAAAAAAGAATATATGTTGTTTAGCTACCGACCGACTTATAAATCGCTCGATGATTTGAACCAGACAGAGATGAGCCTGGCTGGATTGCGTGTCAATCCGGTGACGAATATAAGCTCATCCATGAGCTATATCAACAACCTGAAAGTTAGAAAAGTAGAAGATGAAGATCCCATACAGGTAAAAGGTCTGCCGGCTAACCCTAAAATTACCTACCTTACCTGGTCACCCGATGAAACCAAAGTGGCGTTTACCAATACCACTTCCGGGGGGGTAGAACTGTGGGTAATGGAGTTATCCACTGCCACTGCCACCAAACTTACGGATGCAGTCCTCAATGCCAATCTCGGGAACCCCATTAACTGGTACAGGGATAATGCTTCCTTGCTGGTGAGAATGTTACCTGCCAGCCGGCAGCAGTTAGTTGATTCAAAGAATGCGATTCCTGCCGGTCCGGTAATATCCATGAGCGATGGTACCGTATCGCAAAACCGTACCTATCAGGATATGCTGAAGAATCCGACCGACGAAGCTAACTTTGTGACGCTTACTACCTCCGAACTGTATAGGGTGACACTCGATGGAGAGAAATCACTGTTTAAACCGGCCGATATGTATGCCGGTGAAAACTTCTCTCCGGATGGTACACTGCTTATGGTGACAACTTTTCATAAACCATTTTCGTACATTGTTCCTCTGTATCGCTTTCCGCAGTTAACGGTGGTGTACGACTTGAATGGAAAGCCGGTGAAGACTATCGCTGATATTCCTCTTTCGGAGGTTATGCCGAAGGGTTTTATGGCTGTGCGAAAGGGCATGAGGTATATCAGCTGGCGTTCCGACGAACCGGCGACTTTGTTTTATGTGGAAGCGCTCGACGAGGGTGATCCTCAGAATAAAGTAAGTCACAGGGATGCTCTCTATTTATGGAAGGCTCCTTTTACGGATAAGCCAACGATGATGACTAAAACGCAATTGCGTTTTTCAGATATCACCTGGGGGAATGCAGGTACTGCCGTTCTCGAGGAACAATGGTACGATACCCGCACCGAACGGGTGCTACTGATTGATCCTTCGAAACCATCAGCCGAACCCCGCTTGTTCCGTGAACGAAATTTCCAGGATGTGTACTCCGATCCGGGTCGCTTTGAAACAAATAAGAATGAATACGGCAAGTATGTGCTTACCATGGATAAGAATAAGTTGTTTCTTGTTGGTGATGGTTATACCCCCGAAGGTCAGTTCCCCTTTATTGACGAACTGGACCTGAAGAAACTAACTACAAAGCGCTTGTATCAGTCGGCATATACCGATAAAATGGAAGAAATCTTTGATTTTACTGATGTGCGGTCGGGAGAGGTGCTGGTGCGCCTTCAATCGAAAAACGAATATCCCAACTATTATATCCGTAATCTGAAAAAACGCATTGCTCCGATTCGGCTTACCAACTTCCCGAATCCCTTTGCCAGCATAGAGAATGTATACAAGGAAGTGATTAAGTATAAACGTGCTGATGGTGTTGAACTGTCGGGTACCTTATACCTGCCTGCGGGCTACGACCGTGATGCAAAAACGGAGAAGTTACCGCTGCTAATCTGGGCTTATCCTGCTGAATACAAGGATAAACACAGTGCCGGTCAAAGTACGGCCAATCCGAACGAATTTACCTTCCCCTACTACGGTTCGTTTGTTTACTGGGTGACCCGCGGTTATGCCGTGCTCGACGATGCAGCCTTCCCCATTATCGGTGAAGGAGACGAAGAACCCAACGATAGCTTTGTGGAACAACTGGTTGATAATGCAAAGGCTGCCATTGATGCGGT
>JAQUYE010000064.1 GCA_028691965.1 Paludibacter sp.
TTCGTCTACGATGGCTTTCGTTCGTATCTTCACAAAACTATTAAAAGATAAGGAAATCGGGAAACTGATCGTTCCTATTATTCCCGATGAAGCCCGTACCTTTGGTATGGAGTCGCTGTTCCGCCAGCATGGTATTTATTCGCATGTCGGACAACTCTACGAACCGGTGGATCGTGAATTGCTGCTTTATTATAAGGAAGCTAAAGATGGTCAGATTCTGGAAGAAGGTATTACTGAAGCAGGGGCGATGTCGTCGTTTATCGCTGCGGGAACCGCTTATGCCAACCATGGTGTTAACATGATGCCTTTCTTTGTATACTATTCGATGTTTGGTTTACAACGTGTTGGTGACCTGGTCTGGGCTGCTGCTGATATGAAAACCAGGGGTTTCATGATTGGAGGAACTGCCGGTCGTACTACACTGGCGGGCGAAGGACTGCAACACCAGGATGGTCACAGTCACCTGCAGGCCATGACAGTACCTAATATGGTTGCCTACGACCCTGCATATGCCTACGAACTGGCTGTGATTATTCGCGATGGTATTCGCAGGATGTACGAAGAACAGGAAGATGTGTTCTACTATGTTACGATCATGAACGAAAACTACGCCATGCCGGCTATGCCCGAAGGCGCTAAGGAAGGTATTCTGAAAGGAATGTACCGCTTTAAAGCCGGTTCGGATGATAGTAAACCGTTGGTAGCTAATTTGCTGGGTAGCGGAACTATTCTTAACGAGGTGGTTCGTGCTGCTGAAATTCTTGAAGAAAAGTATGGTGTATCATCCAATGTGTACAGTGTAACCAGTTACAAGGAATTACGTCGTGATGCCCTGGAAGCTGAACGTTACAACATGCTTCATCCTGATAAAAAAGAAAAAGTACCTTATGTGTCGACTCAAATCGACAACGAAGGGGTCATCGTAGCTGCTTCCGATTATATGAAAGCAATTCCCGACTCCGTTGCCAAGTGGTTGCCAAATCGCTTGTACGCATTGGGAACCGATGGTTTCGGACGTAGTGAAGGTCGCTCAGAGTTACGCGACTTCTTTGAAGTGGATACCAAGCACATTGTATTTGCAACCTTGTACGCACTGTATAAGGAAGATAAATTCAAACTGGCCGATCTTAAGAAGGCAATAAAAGACCTGGATATCCATCCGAATAAGTTAAACCCGATGATTTCGTAAAACAACTAAACGTATGAAACAATTTAAAATACCCGAACTGGGAGAAAATATCAGCTCGGCGGTAATTGTCGGGGTGCTGGTGAAAGTCGGCGATTCAATAACAGTCGATCAATCCGTCTTAGAGCTTGAAACGGATAAGGCAACCATCGAAGTGCCTTCGGATGTAAGTGGAACCATTACTTCCCTGAACGTTAAAGAAGGCGATAAAGTAACTATTGGTCAGGTGATTTTTGAAGTGAGCGACGACGGTGCTGAAAGTGCCGTTGCACCTGCCGAAACACCTGCTGCTCCCGAAGCTACGGCTACTGTTGCAAGTCAGGTTGCCGAAACTCCTGCACCCGCTCCTGCACCTGCTTCGCAGTCGGCCGTACCTGCTGCCGAAGTAGTCCCTGTTGCTTCACCTGCTGCTGCCTCAGCTCCTTCGCATGCCGTGGTGCTGGTCGAAAACCAACCTCCGATGCTGCAAAACTCAGCACCGGCAGCTCCCTCGGTGCGTCGTCTGGCCCGTGAAATAGGGGTCAACGTCAATGATATAAAAGGCTCTGGTCCGGGCGGACGAATATCGCTCGACGATGTGAAAGCCTATAGTAAGTTCCTTCACGAAAATCGCCCGCAAGCGGTTGCTGTGGCCGGTAATGCTGTGCAATCGGTTCCCCTTCCTGATTTTACGAAGTTTGGTGAAGTGGAAGCTCAGGCCATGTCGAATATCCGCTTGAAGACAGCTCAGCATTTAAGTACTGCCTGGCAGACTATTCCTCATGTAACCCAATTCGATAAGGCTGATATTACAGCTCTTGAGGAATTCCGTAAAAGTTATGCCAAACAGGCCGAAAAAGAAGGTGTAAAACTCACAGTTACAGCTATACTCGTAAAGATAGTTACAGCGGCCCTGAAAAAGTTCCCGCAGTTCAACTCCAGTGTCGACATGGCAAATCAGTCGGTTATCTACAAGAAATACTTCAATGTAGGTATAGCAGTGGATACTGATTTCGGACTTATTGTTCCTGTTATTAAGAATACCGACACCATGAATGTGATCGAAATCTCCCGCGAAATGAATGCCCTCGCCGAAAAGGCCCGTACCAAAAAGGTAAGTGTAGCCGATCTTCAGGGTGGATGTTTCACAATTACTAACCTGGGCGGAATAGGCGGAACAGCCTTTACTCCAATTGTGAATGCTCCTGAGGTTGCCATTCTGGGAGTTTCGCGGGGTGCTATCGAACCGGTTTGGAAAGATGGTAAGTTTGAACCCCGGATGATGTTGCCATTCTCGCTTTCGTACGATCACCGTGTTATCGACGGAGCTGATGGTATCCGCTTCCTGCGTTGGATTATCGAAGCCATCGAAAATCCGATGAAAGTAATTATTGAGGGTTAACGTAACGAATAAAATTGAAGAATATGAAAATAGTAGTTATTGGTGGTGGCCCCGGCGGATATGCAGCAGCATTTTATGCAGCGGATCTGGGAATGGAGGTAACACTAATCGATAAGCAAAAGAATCCGGGTGGAGTATGTTTGTACAAGGGATGTATCCCTTCAAAAGCACTGCTCCATGTGGCTAAGCTTATCAACGAAACCAGGGAGGCTAAAGAGTGGGGTGTCGACTTCGGCGAACCGAAGATTGATATCGACCAGCTAAGAGCGTTTAAGAATAAAGTGGTTACTAAACTGACCGGCGGACTTGGAGTGCTTTCGAAGCAACGTAAAATTAATTTCGTACAGGGTACTGCCCGCTTTGCGTCGTCCACCACGGTGGTGGTAACCCGCGACGATGGAACCACCGAAACCATCGGTTTTGATAAGGCAATTATTGCTACCGGTTCGGTAATCGCAACAATTCCTTCGCTGATGATCGATAGTCCGCGATTGCTTAACTCTACTTCGGCCCTCGATCTTCCGGCCATCCCCAAGTCATTGCTTGTAGTGGGCGGGGGGTATATCGGACTCGAACTTGGTTCGGTATATGCAGCGCTGGGTTCAAAGGTGTCGGTAGTCGAATTCCTGGATCGTATCCTTCCGGGTGCCGATCGTGACCTGGTATCCCACCTGGAGAAACGACTGAAAGAGTCGTTCGATACCTTTATGCTCGAGTCGAAAGTAGTTGCCATCACCGAATCGGCCAATGGTTTGCTGGTGAAGATTGAAGGCAAAGACGGAAAGGTGGAGGAAAAGGAATACGATTATGTACTAATGTCGATCGGACGCAAACCAAAAACCGATGGTCTCGGTCTGGAGTATACACAGGTACGCGTCAACGAACGGGGCTGGATTATCGCTGATAAGAGTCTGAAGACAAACGATGAAAATATCTATGCCATTGGTGATATAGTCGGAGAACCGATGCTTGCCCATAAAGCCTCTCACGAGGCAAGGGTGGCCGTCGACTCGATCAACGGTAAGCGAGTGGCCTTCGAACCTCTGGCCATTCCTGCGGTGGTATTCACTGATCCTGAAATTGCCTGGGCAGGTATAACCGAAAACCAGGCGAAGGAAAAGGGTGTTCGTCACGAAGTGGTAAAATTCCCCTGGGCAGCCAGTGGTCGTGCCACTACGCTCGACAGAAGCGACGGTCTTACCAAACTGATTGTCGATCCTGAAACAGAACGTATCCTGGGCGTCGGACTGTGTGGTCCCGGAGCCGGTGAGATGATTGCTGAAGGAGTACTGGCTATCGAGATGGGAGCTACGGTAAAAGACCTGGCACTAACCATTCATCCGCATCCCACCTTGTCGGAAACGGTGATGGAAGCTGCAGAGCTGTTCTACGGACACTCATCGCACCTGTACAAACCGGTAAAAAAATAAAGTGTAGTATAATTATAGTGTGTGAAAGAGTCCTGTATACCCCCTGGTATGCGGGGCTTTTTTTTAAGTGTGCGATGCTTCCAACTGCAATAATTCCTGTTTAAGGGGTATTCCCCAACGATAACCTCCCGGGCTCCCCGAAGAGCTGAGTACCCGGTGGCACGGAATCAGGAGTGCAATTGGATTCATACCGATGGCAGTGCCAACGGCACGTACTGCTTTCGGTCGACCGATCAGCGTTGCAATTGATTTATAGGTCGACGTAGCTGAAGGCGGAATGCGTAGCAACTCTTGCCATACTGCCAGCTGAAATTCAGTGCCGTACACGTGAAGGGTAAGGGGAGGGGGATCAACAGTACCCCACCGTTCCACCAGCTGATAAAGTGAGCGATGAACTGGCTCTTCCTGCATCAGAGAAGCCGGAAATCGAAAGTGAAAATCTTCCTCTGCTTTTTCGCCAAAAGCAAGGTAGCAAATGCCCTTGTCGGAAGAAGCAACGACCATCTTTCCGAACCGGCTGTCGGCACAGCTGTATCGAACAACGAGGTGCCTGCGTTCTTCATCACTCATTGGAAGTAGATGAAAGGATGAGGAGGAGTAATTCATGGGGTGTAGGTTTAAAGTGATCTGGCTCTCACAGCAACCGCTTTTCTGGTTTTTGGTTTAGCCATAGCCATGGCTTTCAGCTCCGCCGGCATTTTTTCGATCGCATACCGGAGGGCAGTACGTGGCATGCTCTCTTTGCGGGCTAATACAAAATTAAGCACCACCTGCTGGTGCTTGTCGGCTGCTACTTTCAGTAACCAGCCATAGCCTTTTTGTACCATGTCATCGTTGTCGTTCAGCAATAGTTCGGCTATCTCCAGACAATCGTTCAGGAATAAACCTTTGCGGGCAGGTACAATCAGCGAAACCGCGGCTGCCCTGCGCATCCACCGGTTGTCGGATTTAGCCATTTGTTTCAGCTTGTGGGCATAATGGGGATACAGTTCAATAAATGCTCCCATCGTGTGGTTGCAAAAGGTGTCGCAACTTGCCCAGTTAGTAATGTAGGTGTCGATCCATCGTTCGAAGAGATCAAAATCCGAAGGTTTAAATTGTTTGCTCTGAGAACAGGCCCAGTTACAGGCAATAATCGACTCTTCGAAATAACCGGTCTGCCACAGCTCCTCACAGAGCTTAAAAATCTCTTCCTTCGAATGTGTTTTAATCTTTTTGAAATACGTTCTGTCAATAGATTGAACCATCGCGGATTTTACTCCATGTAATCGAATTTCTTCTTTAAAGAAGCGCTGACTTCCCAGACGCGTCTTCTCGTCAGCCAGTTGTTCCAACTCGGCTGAGATCTTAGCTACTACTGTTTTCATGTTTGTTAAAAATTACAGGCCTCAAATTTAACTAAATATTTTAAATAAAAAACATCCGGATGATAAGTTGTCAACGTCTAATTACTAAACACTTAAAAATTCAGTCGTATGAAATCAATGACAACAACACTGCTGGTACTTATGCTTGCTTTCGTATCAGCTTCCGGAGCTAAGGCAGCTACCTTTACGCTCACTGCAACAGTAACCAATGAATGGAATCAACCCCTGGATAATGCCGACGTAGTTCTTGTAAATCCTGAAACAAAACGGGTAATCCACGGAAAAGGAAACGAAACGAAGGGCGAATATGTGTTCGAGGGCTTAGACAGCGGTGAATATATCCTGTCGGTAAGTTCGTCCGATAAGTCAAAACTGGAAACCGAAAAGGTGGTGCTCGACAAAAAGCCGCGAAAAATGAAAAAGGCGATCAATATGAAGGAAGATAAGGAGCCTCTTTCAACCACCACTACCGCCTCCTGACAAGGATTCGGCTGCCGGAATACCCCTGTGCCGGTAGCAATCGCCGCCTACATCGGCAATGTAGACCAGCTACATCGGCAATGTAGACCAGCTATATCGGCAATGCAGACCGCCTACATTCGCAATGTAGACCAGCTACATTCGCAATGCAGACCAGCTACATTCGCAATGTAGACCAGCTACATTCGCAATGCAGACCAGCTACATTCGCAATGCAGATCAGCTACATTCGCAATGCAGATAGCGTTACCTTCCCCGGAATGCTGTTTTAGCTTCAGGCAACCGGGCTTTTTTGGCTTTTTTGTTTTCTGTGCTATCAGGAATTGCATAAAAATATCCTCCTCCAATACCGTTAAATAATTAGTTTAGTTCCCTGATCGCTGTTAAATTTGCTGAGCAGTTTCTCTATAAGCCACAAAATTGTATCTTTGCGGTAGTAGGTCCTTCATTGTAAGGATGCTTGCTAAACCGACTGTTTAAAAAAATTTGACTCACTTATGGCTAAAGCAAAGAAATTCGGAGCCTTTGGAGGTGTGTTTACTCCCTCTATTCTAACTATTCTGGGTGTTATCATGTATCTGCGTTTGCCGTGGATTGTTGGGCAGGCCGGGTTGTGGGCTACACTCGGGATCATTCTTGTAGCACATATTATTTCGGCAAGTACCGGATTAAGTGTGGCATCGATAGCAACCGACAAAAAAGTAGAAAGCGGAGGTACCTATTATATCATCTCCCGAAGTCTGGGCTTGCCCATAGGCGGTACCCTGGGCTGGGCGTTGTTTGTCGGACTTTCATTCAGTGTCAGTCTGTATCTCATCGGTTTTTCTGAAGTTTTTCTGGGCTATTTTGGGTTTGAAGTTACGCTTAATAACATCAGGATTGCAGGGTCTATCATTTTGCTGATAGTTACTATACTCACCTTTATAAGTACTTCGCTGGCTATTAAAACGCAGTATATAATTCTGACAGCCATGGTTTTATCGTTGGTGTCGGTTTTTCTGGGTAATCATTCCTATGCTCCTGCAGCTCCTCAATTGGATACGCTCCCGAACTCTTTACCCTGGATAGCCCTGTTTGCTATCTTTTTTCCGGCGGCAACCGGTTTCGAAGCCGGGGTGTCGATGTCGGGCGACCTGAAAGATCCGAAAAAGGCAATTCCAATGGGGACTATCGGGGCTATCCTGGTGGGGTTGATTACTTATGTGGGACTCGCCTTTTATTTTAGCTATACAGTCGATCGGGAGGCCCTGGTAAACGATCCCAACATTCTTTTCTCCATCTCCTGGCTTCCTCAGCTGGTGATTGCCGGTATCCTGGGAGCTACCTTCTCATCGGCCCTGGGAAGTATTCTTAGTGCTCCCCGTATTTTACAGGCGGTTGCGAAAGACCGTATAGCACCGCGCTTTTTCAGTAAGGGTCACGGTCCGTCGAACGAACCCCGCAATGCCATTCTGCTTACCTTCGTGATTGCTTTAGGGGGTATTTTGATAGGCGAACTGAACGTTATTGCCCGGGTGGTTACCACCTTCTTCATTATTACCTATGGTTTTCTGAATATAACCTATACGGTTGAAAGCTGGGCCAGCAGTGACTTCCGGCCTTCGTTCCGCATTCCGCGCTTTGTAAGTGTGGTGGGTGCCATTGCCTGTATAGTGGTAATGATACAGTTGGATATCATGGCCATGATCGGTGCCTCGCTTATCCTGTTGAGCTTGTTTATGGTACTTCGTCGTCAGGAACTGAACCTGCAATCGGGCGATACCTGGAACAGCGTATGGATGTCGATCGTAAAACACGGTCTGAAGAAACTTACCAAACGGGAAGTGCACAACCGTAACTGGCGCCCGAATGTAATTCTGATGAGTGGAGGAGCAGCTGCCCGTCCGCATCTGATAGAAATGGGAGAGGCCCTGGTGGGCCGGCAAGGGGTATTTACTAATTTCGAATTAGAGGAGGCCGATGATCCTGAAGCAGTTGAAAGTCCTGTAGAACGTGTCAGGGTTGAGAAACTCACCAATCATCCCGAAATTATCACCCGTAAATACCGGTGCAAATCGATTTACGAAGGCATTGACATGATTAGCCGGGTATATGGTTTCTCGGGCTTTGAACCCGATACAATCCTTATGGGATGGCCGAAAGCAACCGCTGATCCGCAGCGTATGAATCAGCTCCTGCACACCTTGCATTTGCGGGATTTTAATATTGCATTACTTGACTTCAACTCCTCCACCGGATTTGGTGATTACGCTACTATCGACTTCTGGTGGTCGGGGAGTGGTCGGGAGCTAACCCTTGCGCTCCACCTGATGCGGTTTATCAGTTCTAAGAAAGAATGGCGGAAGGCCAGGCTGAGAGTGTTGGCTGTTAATTCGGATGCAACGCTGACAGAGCGGTATTACAGTATCCTGAACCAGATGATCGATAATTACCGCCTGAATGTGGAAGTAAAGGTGCTGACAGTGGCCGTGGGTACATCAGTCGACGAGACGATAGCTGGCGAGTCGGCCGCAACAAGCTTAACCATGATGGCATTGCCCGAGTTAACTACTGCTGCCAGTGTGCAACTGATCGAAAATGCAACCCGCTTATCTTCCCGTTTGAACAACTGTCTGTGGCTGAAGGCTTCCGGGAACTTCGAGTGGGTGGATGTAGTGCCCGAATCCTATCATACCGGTACAAAACCGATCGAATCGGCAGATGAGCAGAAGTTGTGCGAATCGCTGGATGTGAGTTCAGCTACCCGCGATGCTCAGGAGTTGATGGCCTTTGCAACGAAAGAAGAGCAGGAGCTGGAACTCCTGAATCAGCAGTTGTTTACGGAACTTGAGCAGCGTAGGAATGCGGTTTTAGATACCTTGATACAGGCTTCCACCGATACCGGTAGATGGCAGGGGGTGGTAGCACAGCAAAAAACGGAAGAACTGGCAGATGAAGAGGCACTGCTTCAGAAGAGTCTGACTGCCTTTATGGATGGAGTTCAAGCCAATGTTCGTGCCTTATTGCAACAGCTGCACCTGAAGCCGGGCCGTAAAGATTCAAAAGCAATGGAGGTTGCGGTATACTACCACCTCTACTCACGACGGGTCGATTCGATAGAGAAGATGATGACGGGTATGTTGTTGCATGCCGTTCATTTTATGGATGCAATCAGGGAGGTGTTTCTCTATGTTCAGAGCGAAACGAATGGAACAGCTGATACCCGGAATACCGGGGATTTGCTAAGTAAACTTTCAGAACAGCAAGGTGCAGAGCTCCGGGAATTGTATACCCGGCTGGTAGAGGAATTCCGTCAGGATATAGCTTTGTTGTCGCAATTGCTCGACGGACAGCGAATGAGTGAGATGTATCCCGGACTGAAGAAGCTGAATCAAAAGAAAGCAGAGAAACTGATCCAGCTCGAAGATGCACCCGGGCGCATCAGGCATTTTATGACCTTACAATGGGATAAATTGCTGCTGGATGTAGTGTGCCTGGATACCCGGCAGGCAGTGACACAGCAGGTTCAGGTGCTGCAGAGCGATTTACATATAATGCTTCAGGAGGTACTGTACGATAGGCTCGAACAGAGTGCTGCCGCCCTTGCTAACGAAAAGTTCGGTGCCGGCGATCTGCCCACTGAAAGTGTACTGCTCCCTTCGCCCGAACTTGCCTTCACTCAACTGATGAGTAAAATTCTGGAGATTGTCGATGGTGTTCCACAACAACTGGTGGTTGCTGCCAATCAATTACCCGAAAACCTGTCGCTCGAAACCGTGGAGAATGTCGGAGAGCTGGAGATTAACGCTCGTGCCATTCAGGAATATTATATAGTGAACGAGCTGGGAAACCGCATCAATACGCAATCAGGCAGGTTTACCAAAGAAGTTCAGCGGGTAGCCGCTGCCCTGCAGAATATACTGCGACTGGCTAACTACCATCGTTCACAGCAATCGGCTGATACCGATCACAGGGTGTTCCCGGATTTGAAAGCAAACGTTGAAAAAGAAAGGGCACGGTTACAACAGTTGGAAAAAGAGATGCAGATGCACTTCGAGGATGGTCTGAACAAAGCTTTCGCATCGCTGAATGCGGTCGAACTTGTGAATCATGCAGGTCGACCCGGTTCCCGGTTAACGACCCGAAGCTCGCATGGTGCCGTTCAGCATGCGCTGCTTCAATGGTTCGATGCCCGTGTAAAGCAGTTTGTGGATGCTGTTGTGTCCTTGTTTTACCATCAGAGTAAAGGGGTGTTGTGGACCAAGCGTCAGGAGCTGGCGGGTGAACGGGCTGCCCTTTATCCCGGCGATGTACTGAAACGTTATGCTGAGAAACATCAGCCCGATAGTGAAGTTCTTGCCCGTTTGCCCTATTACTATGTGAACTTGTTTACCGATGATGCCGGAGCATCGCAGGAATTCAGGGTAATCATGCAGGAGGAGACCGTGCGGGGGATGAAAGCCGTTAAGGAATTTCATGCCGGGCGACCTGGTTTACTTGTGATTACTGGCGACAGAGGATCGGGTAAGAGCTCACTGGCCCGTTACCTGGCCGAGAGTAATTTCGATAAGTCGGCTATCTGGAAAATCCGACCGCCACTCGAATGCAGTGCCGATCTACACTATTTCGAGGAACAATTAAAAGAGTATGCCACCGGTAAAGGTTCGTTCGAACGCAGGATGGATCGTATTCAGGGCAAACGGGTAGTGTTGGTGGATGATCTTGAACTGTGGTGGGAACGTCGTCCCGGAGGTGATCGGGTGATAAATCGCCTGCTTGAGTTGGTGCAACAGTACGGGCGACAGTTATTGGTGGTAGTTTTGGTCAACCGGCATTCGTTGCGTGTTCTGGAACAACTCACTCAGCTGAACAGCTGGGTAAACGAACTGATTTATTGTCAACCCTTTGATGCCGGCGAATTAAGAGATATGATACTCACCCGCCATCAGGCAGGAGGGATGAAGTTTATCCTCGATGAGGAAGAGGAAGATCAGCTTTCGAACTGGACCTATGCACAGTATTTTAATCATCTGTTTAATTGCTCGGGTGGTAATCCCGGTCTGGCAGTACAGTTGTGGCTTGCCGGAATCCGAAGTGTGGAAGGTGCCGTAATGAAGATAGAGCGGCCACTCCAGGAAGAGTTGCCGGCTGCGGGTCACCTTACTGAAAAGGAATGGATGATAGTAGTGCAGCTGGTACTGCATCGCCGTTTCTCGGCTGCGGCTTTGTCGCAACTGATGCAATGGGAAGTCGAAACAACGGCGCTGATGCTGCGTCAGCTCCTGCGTAACGGAGTGGTACGCGAAAGTAGTTCAGGTGTTTACACCCTTGAACTGCCGATTGAACAACAATTGATTACTCACCTGAAAACAATGACCTACTTATGATCTATCTGACTATTGCAGTTACCGGCATCCTGCTGTTTGTTGTCTTGCGCGCCATTCATCGCTTATACCTGAAAGTAGTTCTCTCTGCTGCGTACCGTTCGGTGTTCCTTCGCTGGTTTCCGATGGTGGAGCTGCTGCTGTGGACAGCTTATGGCTTTAGTGCCATAACAGAGCTTTTTGGAGATGAAAGTTACTATCCCTTATTGTCGGGTGGTTTGATACTGTGTGTGCTGGTAGTGGCGGGATGGTATTTCCTGAGGGACTTTTTTACCGGTTTTATGATTCGTTCGGAGAATTCGCTGGAGCCGGGAAAACCGATTCGGTTCGGCGATACGGAGGGGGTAATTGTGAAGGCCGGTTACCGATCCCTGCAGCTGATGAACTCCGCCGGCGAACAACTGAATATCCCTTACAGTATGCTTGCGGGGTCGCAGCTTATCATACCTGCTGAAAGTAGTAAGCTCGGACTTAAAACCATTAGCCTGGCATTCCACTCCGCTCGCTCTCCCGAAAAGGTACAGCAACTAATCATGAAGCGCATTCTCGAAATGCCCTGGGTGTTGACCAGTGTACTTCCGGAGTTGGAAATAACACTTGAAGAGGAGCAGTCGTATCGCGTGCTGGTGAGTCTGAGAGTGCAGAACGAGGAAGCACTGCTAAAGACGCAGGCTGAACTTACCCGCTTTGTAGAGAAGGAACTGTAGTACCGGCTGGTTAAAAACTTAGCTTTCCGGTTTCCCTGAGCTGATCGGTTTTAAGTTGGATAATATAAGGAGCAAAGGTTGAATTCACTCTCAAAAAACGGGTGTATTGTCCGCCCGACGCATACTGGTTGAGTTCCTGACTCACAAGGCGCCCGGAAGTTTCAAATACTGAAATAGATACTGTGGCAGGCTGGTCGAGCTGAAAGTTACATTGTATAACGCCATCTTCCTGGTAAGTCACTTTCAGGCGGAACGGCGATTCGTTGTTTGTCAGACTTGCAGCATTGTCGACAGCCGTTGAATGATCGGTCGAAGGGGGAGTCAGGTAGGTACGGAAGAAATCATACAATCCTGTAAGTGCCGCAGCTGTTTGTGGTACTGAATGTCCACTTCCGTAATTCACCAGCGTGGAAGTCGGCACTCCCAGTGTTTCAAGCTTTTCGATCAGAAAACCAATTTGTTCCCGGTAATAATTAGCATCGTCGGTATTGTAAAAGAAAAGAACAGGAGCAGTTGCTGCCGTTTCGATAAGATAGGCCGATCCCTGTTTCTCCCACACCGCATAATTGGTTTCCAGTTCTCCCCAGGCCCAGGGACAACGGGTTTCCAGGTTGCCGTCGCCATCGCCGGTGGTTGTATATATCTTTGTAAAATCAAATACTCCCGAACCCAATGCTGCTGCCTGCACCTCGTCGGTACTACCCTTGTTGAAACCGGCGTTTTCATATTCTTCAACAACGCGGTCGCCGATGGCCATCGACCCGGCATCTGATCCGCGGGAGAAACCGTAGATGCCTATTTTCCCCGACAGTCCTAGCTTTTCACCTTCCACACGCAGGGTGCGTACTGCCGATTTCACCTTTTGAGCTGCATCGGGGTTTACCTGGTACGACTTGTACGTATCTGTTTTACCATCTACCGGTTTGCCGTTTCCCCAGGGGCAGTATTTCGGATGGTCGGCAATGGCCCAGGCTATTCCATGGGCAGGAGCTCCCTGCAGGAATGAATCATTGAATCCGGCCAGGGTGTTGCCTAAATTAAGGCGTTGATTTCGGTTGGCCGAACCAAAGGAGCTGTTGCTGTACGAGAACGAAAGTACCACGGGAACCGCTACCGACGGGGAAGCAGGATAGATAATGTCCATTCTCAGGCTATCACCTACCGTGTACGCTGCCGGATAGTTGTACGTGAGCGGATTGTCTTCGAAATACGGCACATCACGTGCTATGCGGTATCCTTCGAACAGAACGTAGGAACGGTATTTCGAGCTATTGGTTGTGCCACAGAAATCACCTGCGAAAAGGGCATCGTTGATTGCAATAATATCTTCGTTGAGCTTTGTTGACACTGCGTTGGCATGGTGAGCATAATCCAGCTCGATTACCCGGTAACCTGCGGCCAGTAACCAGTTTATATCATCCTGAAGTGCATTGGTACCTATCTTTTTGAGGGATAAATTCTCCAGGTAAACAACCGTCATGTAACTACCTGTTGCGTCGGTAAGTGGAGTAGGAGCATCGGTAACGGTGTAGGAAATGGTACTGCCCGTAACCCGACTGCTCCAGGTTCCGGTGGAAGATTGGGCACTCAGTACAAACGATGTAAACAGCAGCAGTGCTAGCAGATGAATTACTTTCTTCATAGGAATTTGTATTTCCTATAATGACGAACAGCGGTTTAAAATGTACCGCGATAACGTGTAAAAAACGATTATCCTATTAGTGTTAGCAGATAACCAACAAGGGAGCCGCCTATAACAATAAAGGCGCTGTTGATATTCCGGAATCCAAAAACAACTGCGAAACTAAGTACTGTTATGGTAATGCTACGCCAGTCGGTTATTGCTTCCATTCCCATTATCACGCAGATTACTGCAATAATAGCTACCGAGGCTACATTGACAGCATCCAGAAAGGCAGCAAAGATTGTTGAATTCCGAACCCGCTTAACCAGGGGATTGAGTAAGGCAACAAATACAAAGGAAGGTAGAAAAATACCTATGGTAGCAATCAATGCCCCCTTGAAGTTGTCGATTTGATACCCGATGAAGCTTACCGAGGAGAACACAGGGCCGGGAGTGAATTGTCCCACGGCAATAGCATCGATAAGCTGCTGGCGGGAAAGGAGTCCCGTAGCCACCAGTTCGGTGTCGAGAAAAGCAAACAATACATAGCCACTGCCATACAGTATGGCACCTACTTTCAGGAAGGTAAGGAATAATCCCATCGATCCGGTAGCTGTAAGTCCCCCGCCCAGTATCTGCAAAAAGGGAAGTGCTGCCACGCTCTTAAGCTGATTGCCTTTTCGTTCCTTAACAGCCTGTAGTCCCATTGCCACTAATCCGGCACCAAACAGAACGAAGATCTCGTTGACACCGATAAAGTTAAGCACTAAGGCGCTGATACCGATTATCCAAAGCTGAGTGGACTTCAGCGACCGTTTTGCCAGGGGGTAAACAGCTGCAGCAATGATGGCAATGATGGCCGGTGTAATACCATATATAAAGGGTTGCAGCTGAGGGAGCTGGCCGTAGTTTTTGTAGAGAACAGCGAATACCAGGGTGATTAACACTGCGGGAACGATAAAGCACAAGCCTGCTACGATGAGTCCTTTCCAGCCGGCACGATCGTAACCGATATGGATGGCCATTTCGGTACTGTTGGGGCCCGGAATAAGGTTGGTAGCTCCCATCAGATCCAGAAAATGCTGATCGTCCATCCACTTGCGTTTTCGCACTACCTCGTCCTGCATCATCGCAATAAGCGCTGCCGGTCCGCCGAAACCAATAATTCCTAGTTTAAGAAACAACTTTGCCAGTTCA
>JAQUYE010000005.1 GCA_028691965.1 Paludibacter sp.
AATGGTATCTACAATGTACATTGCTGAAGTTGCTCCTCACAAGAAACGGGGTGCTCTTGTTTCCTGGAATCAGTTTGCAATAATTCTTGGCATGTTGGTAGTTTACTTTGTAAATTATGGAATTTCATTGCAGGGTGATAGTACCTGGCTAAACGATATAGGATGGAGATGGATGTTTGCTTCCGAAATAATTCCGGCGTCCCTTTTTCTTATATTCCTTTTTATGGTACCTGAAACGCCAAGGTGGCTGGTAATGAACGATAAGAAAGTAAAAGCGAATAGGATTCTACTTAAACTGGTGGGTAAGGATGAAGCTGAACTGGAAATTGATGAAATACAAAAAAGTCTGGATCAGGATGCAGTACAATCACTAAAACCCTACTATCGATTTCTTGTTACCTGGATTTCGTTATTTGCAGTGGCATTTATTGGTTTAAAATATATTGGAAACTCAAGTGCTTTTGAGATAGCTTTGATGGGTAGCTTTGTGATAGCTTTAATAGCACCAATCCGTTCATTTGGATTTAAAATTATTGCAGTGGGCGTATTACTTTCAGCATTCCAACAGTTTGTCGGTATTAATGTTGTGCTTTATTATGCTCCGGAGATCTTTAAATCTATGGGCTCGGGAACCGATACAGCTTTATTACAAACAATAATTGTAGGAATAATTAATCTTTCCTTTACTGTATTAGCGATTCTTACAGTTGATAAATTTGGTCGTAGGCCTTTACTTATAATAGGCGCCTTAGTTATGGCCATTGCTATGGCCGGATTAGGTACCGGTTTTGCAGGCGACTGGTCGGGAGGACTAAAACTGTTCTTCATGTTACTTTATACTGCTGGTTTTGCAATGTCATGGGGTCCGGTATGCTGGGTGATGCTTTCTGAAATCTTCCCTAATTCAGTTCGGTCGAGTGTTATGTCGATTGCAGTTGCGGCACAGTGGGTTGCTAATTTTTTAGTTTCATGGACTTTCCCGATGATGAACAAAAATGAAGTGCTAATAAACCAGTTCAACCATGGTTTTTCGTATTGGGTGTATGGTGTGATGGGTATCCTGGCAGCAGTGTTTATCTGGAGAATGGTGCCTGAAACAAAAGGTAAAACTCTTGAGGAAATGAATAAACTCTGGAAAAAATAATTAAGTATTTTCTTTGTATATTTGCGGCTGGTAACGACACATCACACTATGCTTTATCCCGCAAATATTGAATCCAAGATTGATTTTGAAAGTGTTCGCATTCATTTGCAGAATAGTTGTATCTCTGAACTGGGCAAAGATAAGGTAGAAAAGCTATCCTTTTCTACCGATTACGAATCAATACAACAACTTCTCAGTCAGACTGATGAAATGGTGAGAATACTCTCCAATACAGATGAGGTCCTTCCGGTAGGTGATTTTTTTGACCTGCGGGAAGGCCTTTCTCGTATACGGGTAGAAGGATTGTTTTTCGACGAATCCGAAGTTTTTGAACTACGACGAGCATTGGAAGCGGTTAGAAAAGTGGTGGATTTTATCAGAAAAAAAGAAGTAGAGCAGTTTCCTCAGCTTCACGCCTTGATTACAGGTGTTAGTTTATTTCCCGATTTAATACGTCGTATAGATTCTATACTCGATAAGTTTGGCAAAATAAAAGATAACGCATCGCATGACCTGGCATCCATACGTCGCCAATTGATGCAGGCGCAGTCATCTGCTTCACGTACCCTTCATCAGATTCTTAGAAAAGCTCAATCAGATGGGTATGTTGATAAAGACCTGTCACCGACCTTGCGTGAAGGACGGTTAGTGATTCCTGTATCTCCTGCTTTTAAAAGAAAATTATCAGGTATAGTTCATGATGAATCAGCAAGTGGAAAAACTGTTTTTATAGAGCCGGCTGAAGTTGTTGAAGCCAATAATCGAATCCGGGAACTGGAAGGAGAGGAGAGAAGGGAGATAATCAGGATTTTAACTGAATTTACCGGGTTTGTACGGCCATATACAGATGAGATTTTAGACTCTCAGTTTTTTTTAGGAGAAATAGATTTCGTGCGGGCAAAAGCACAGTTTGCCTTGAAAATCAATGCTATCCGGCCAAGAATAGACTCGTTATGCCAGTTGGAATGGCGCCAGGCCGTTCATCCCCTGTTGTATTTGTCACTTCAGAAGCAGGGTAAGTCAGTGGTCCCATTGGATATACAATTGAACTCAAATCAACGCATCTTGTTGATTTCAGGGCCGAATGCAGGAGGAAAGTCGGTGTGTCTTAAAACAGTGGTTTTACTTCAGTACATGCTTCAGTGTGGTTTGTTGATACCAATCCATCCAGATAGTCGTTGTGGCATTTTTAGCAGGATCTTTATTGATATTGGTGATGAGCAATCGATCGAGAATGACCTGTCGACTTATAGTTCACATCTTACTAACATGAAATTCTTTGTGCGCAATAGTACAGCCTCCACTTTGTTGCTTATAGATGAATTTGGAACCGGTACAGAGCCAATGATTGGAGGGGCAATAGCTGAAGCTACACTGGAACGTTTTAACCAAAACCGGGCTTTTGGAGTAATTACAACGCATTACACTAATCTGAAACACTACGCCGAAGATGCCGAAGGAATAGTGAATGGTGCAATGTTATATGACCGCCAACATCTTCAACCCCTTTTTAAACTCGAAATTGGAAATCCGGGTTCTTCCTTTGCTATTGAAATAGCAAGAAAGATAGGATTGCCTGAAGATTTAATTGCTGATGCAGCAGAAAAGGTAGGGTCAGAGCATCTGGATTATGATAAACATTTACAAGACATTGTTCGGGATAAACGATACTGGGAAAAAAAACGACAACAAATTCGCCTAAAAGAAAAAAGAATAGAAGAGTTGTTGGAACGCTATGAAACAGATTTAGCTGACATTAACCGTACCCGAAAAGAAATAACACAAAAGGCTAAATCTGAAGCCCAGCTATTACTTGGAGAAGCAAATGCACGAATTGAAAATACAATTCGGCAGATTAAAGAAGCACAGGCAGAGAAAGAAAAGACTCGTACTATTCGTGCTGAATTGAAGGAGTTCAGGGAGCGTTTACAAACTCTGGAATCAGAATCAATACCTGCTGCTCAAAAGAAACCGAATAAAAAGCTTTCAAAGTCATCTGTTCAGCAATCTGGTAATCAATTCCGCCCACAACCATATACTGCCGGTATGTCAGTGCGATTGAAGGATCAGTCAACGACCGGGGTAATCCTGGAAATTCAGGATAAACTGGCCATAGTTGCTTTTGGGAATTTAAAATCGACTGTTCAGTTAAGCAGACTGGAACCTCTAAGTCAGAATCAACTTAAAAAAGAACAGAAAAAGATTCATGCAGTTTCGACTGTAACTGAAGAGGTGCGTAGTCGTAAATTAAGCTTTAAATCTGAAATTGATTTACGAGGGATGCGAGCTGATGAGGCATTGCAAGCGGTTACATATTATATTGATGATGCATTGATGGTGGGGATTTCTGCTGTGAGAATTCTTCACGGAACCGGAACCGGTGCACTACGCCAGATTATTCGTCAGTATTTGTCAACAGTTCCCGGTGTGAAGCAGTTCCGGGATGAGCACGTTCAGTTTGGAGGTGCCGGTATTACTGTTGTGGATCTGGAAGAGTAGTATTTCGAACGTTCAGCTAGAGTGTTGATTGCTGTTTTTTATTCAGGGATAAATGTTATCTTTGCGATATACTATATATGAAAACATCACATGGATTTGTCTGCTTTTACCAACGAACATTATCAGGAAAAACCTGATTTGACGCGTAAACTTCTTCGTTTACTAACTGAGCATAAAGGTCATTATACCTTATTGCATGCTGTATGTTCAGTGCTCTATGAATCAGAGATGTATGAAAAAGTTTGGGTTGAAAAAGAAAATACTTCCCAGACAGTTGCTTCTGTTGGTGTTCTCACTTTTAAGAGTGAATCCCAACAAATTATTTCAATTAGAGCCGGCAGTTCGGCGAGTACGATATATAGTTTGAAAATGATTCCGCTTGATCCGAATAAGACTCACAATCCTCAGGAGTTGAAAAAGGATTTAACGTTAATGCTTGAATTATTTGAAAAATTCTACAAACAAAGTACCGGGAGAGACAAAGGCTCTGAAAACGATCTGGTAGCTGAATTGGTTGCCAGTGAAAACCGCTATCGTCAATTGTCACAACTTACTGTAGAAGGTGTCATTATTCATAAGGGTGGGGTAGTAATCGATTGTAATGATTCTTTTCTTACTATGATTGGTTACACAAGAAATGAAATATTGGGTAGTAATGTATGGGAAATACTGCCTGATAATGCAGAGAAAAGCAAGATGAAATTAACAATTAAACAACAATCTTGTGATCCTTACACTGTACAAGTGATGCGAAAAGACGGCAGTAAATTCACTGCTGAATTGGAAGCCCGCAATACCGAGTATGATGGCCATACAATTCGAATAGTCGCATTCAGGGATATGACCTCTCGTCAGATTTTGCACAAACAGATACAGGATTATGCTCAACGGCTGGAAAATAGTTTAACCAATTTCACTCATATCTATAATGTGACTCACGATACAATCTGTATCCTGGATTTAAACGGAAAGATTGTCGACGTAAATCAGACTTTTATAGATCGAATGGAGTTTTCCCGTGATGAATTAGTGAATAAGCCAATTTCCCTTGTTGATCCCGGGGTAACTCAATCTGAAATCCATAAATTAGTGAGTGAGTTGTTAATAGTAAATGATTTAAAGCGTTTTGAGGCTTTACATCAAACAAAGCATGGCAGGAAATTCCCTGTTGAGGTTTCAACAAAGTTAATTGTTTATGATGGAAAACAATCGATACTCGTAGTGTCGAAAGATATTTCAGAATGGAAGAATGCAGAAAGTGAACTCAGTCGCCATCATCAACGGTTGGAAGAGCTTGTTAAGTTGCGTACCGAAGCCCTGGAAAATTCGAATAAAGAATTAGAAGCTTTCACCTATTCTGTTTCACATGATTTAAGAGCTCCACTCCGTGCAATTCATGGATTTGCCGGATACCTGGAGCAGGATTTTGCCCCTGTACTTGAACAGGAAGGTAAGCGTTATATTAAAGTGATCCGGGAGAATGCAAGTAAAATGGATGATTTGATCGTTCATTTACTGGAGTATTCCCGTATGGTTCGCATTGAACCTGAGTTCATCCCCTTAAACATGGCTGCAATAGCGCGATCTATGTTTATGGAAGTTGCATCTGATGCTGAACAAAAAGAGTTTGAGTTTATAATTCAACCGATTCCTGATTGTTTGGGAGACTTAACTTCGATAAAGCAACTGTGGTCAAATTTAATTGGAAATGCCCTTAAGTACAGTTCCCGTTCGCCAATAAAGCGCATCGAAATCGGAAGTATTGAATCTAAATCCGACTCTTTTACTTATTTTGTAAAAGATTATGGAGCCGGATTTAATATGGAGTATAAAGATAAGTTATATGAAGTATTCAGCCGCCTTCATAAAGAAACTGAATTTAAAGGAACCGGTGTCGGGCTTGCAATTGTGAAGAGAATTCTTGACAAACACAAAGGAAAAATCTGGGCTGAAAGTGAACCTGGCTCAGGTGCTGTATTTTATTTTTCATTACCCTGTAAAACAAATAGCTAATGACATCACCCATTCCCAACCCTCAGCTTAGAATACTGTTTGCCGAAGATGTTTCTACTGATCGTGAAATGGTAGAACGTTTGCTTCGACAAAATAAGTTTGATTTTATATCTGAATGTGTTGATTCAGAGCAAGAATTCAGACAGATGTTGGTGGATTTCAAGCCAACACTCATCTTGTCAGATTACCGTATGCCTTCTTTTGATGGAATGAAAGCGTTAAAGATTGCTCAGGATGAAATACCTGATGTTCCGTTTATCGTGTTAACCGGCTCAATTAACGAAGATATTGCTGTTGAATGTATGCGTAATGGTGCTGACGACTATGTTATAAAACAAAATCTTAAACGTCTTATTCCTTCTATTCACTCAGCAATAGAGAAGAAAAAACTCAAAAGATCACAAGAAGAAATACAGAAACAGTTGGAAAGCAGCGATATGAAATACCGTATGCTTATCGAACAGTCGGTAGATGCTATCTTCATGTTGCTGAATAATAAGTTCATTTTTGTGAATCATAATTTTGAATTATGGTTTAAAATTAATCTTGAGGAATTAAATTCACCTGACTTCATATTTACATCTATCGTAGCAGAAGAAAGTCTGAAAGAGTTTCAGAATAACATTGCTGAAGCAGTAATCAAACCGGGCACATAACTCACCTTTGAAATGAAACTTGTGTTTAATTCAGGGGAAAAAATGGAAGTAGAAATTGCATTCTCCAGTTTTCAATATAATGATGAAGTGGCCTATCAAGGTGTGATTCACGATATAAGTCAACGAAAAAAACTGCTTGAAAGAAATGTGTTGCTCTCAAGGGCAATGGAACAGAGTCCGGTTAGTATTGTGATAACGAATTCGGAAGCAACCATTGAATATGTAAATCCAGCTTACGAACGGAGTACTGGCTATACATTTGAGGAGCTGATTGGCAGGAACCAGAACATACTGAAATCAGGTCATCATCCTTCGGAATTTTATGCTCAAATGTGGGAGCAATTGAAAAATGGTAAAATATGGCAGGGTGAGATTAAAAACCGCACCAAGAATGGAAATATACTTTGGGAGAGTATGAGTATATCTCCTATTTTCAATACGCAGGGAGCTCTTGAACATTTTGTCGGTGTCAAAGAAGATATTACCGCTAAAATGCAAACTCTGGAAGAACTAAGAATCGCCAAGGAGAAAGCGGAAGAAAGTGATCGGTTAAAATCGGCCTTTCTTGCTACAATGAGTCATGAATTGCGTACTCCGTTAAATCAGATCATTGGCTTTAGTGGTATTATTCCACAAATGACGGATGATGATTCAATAATTGAGTTTGCATCGCAGATAAATAAAAGTGGCAACGATTTATTGGCATTAATTGAAGATATTTTTCAAATGTCGATGGTGGAGAAGACACCAGTTGTACTGAGACGTAACGAAGTGAAAATAAAAGATATACTTCATCAGTTAAAGATTTATCTGGAGGAATTACTGGTTGAGTCGGGAAAAACAGACGAAATAAGACTGGATTATTCTATACAGGAAAGTTTAATAGAACGTTCAATTATTACCGATAAGCCAAAACTTATTCAGGCTTTGCTTCAAATTATTAAAAATGCAGTGAAGTTTACTCACAAGGGGGTTATCTCCCTGCAGTTCGAACTCACACCATCCCGAATTCTAAATATAAGTATCAAGGATACCGGAATTGGTATCCCGGCTGAAAAATTAAACTATATTTTTGATTTCTTTCGACAAGGTGATGAGTCACTTACCCGCACTTATGGTGGGGTAGGGATAGGACTAGCGTTAAGTAAAAAGATTGCTGAAGCGATGAATGCCCGTATTCATGTTACAACCCGGGAAAACGTTGGATCCGAATTTACCTTTGAGCTGCCATTAGATGAGAATTCACTTCTCTAAAACTGATAATTGGCAATTAAATTTGAGATTGAGACTCTTTGATCTTATTCCTTTTTTGCGTACCTTTGCCAGCGGTTTTCAAGTCAGGTTTAAGGCTTAAATAAATCAAATCAACCAGAAATTGTAATTATTAATTTCATAATTATCAGACATGAGTAAAATTGAAAAAATCGTTGCCCGTGAAGTACTTGACTCACGAGGTAATCCTACTGTAGAAGTAGATGTATTGTTGGAATCAGGTGTTATCGGTCGTGCTGCTGTTCCGTCGGGAGCTTCAACTGGTGAAAACGAAGCTATTGAACTTCGTGACGGTGATAAAGGACGTTATCTTGGTAAAGGTGTTTTAAAAGCTGTTACGAATGTTAATGATGTAATTGCTCCTGCATTAGAAGGCATGGATGCAATGCAACAACGTGCAATTGATAAATTAATGATTGCTCTTGATGGTACTAATACAAAATCGAAATTAGGTGCTAATGCAATTTTGGGTGTGTCGTTGGCCGTTGCTAAAGCTGCTGCTGAATACCTTGGTTTGCCTTTGTATCGTTATATTGGAGGAACAAATGCATTTACTCTTCCAGTACCGATGATGAACATCATCAACGGAGGGTCTCACTCTGATGCCCCTATCGCATTTCAGGAATTTATGATTCGTCCGGTTGGCGCTCCTTCTTTCCGTGAAGGACTTCGCATGGGTGCTGAAGTATTCCACTCACTGAAAAAAGTACTACATGATAAAAACCTGAGTACAGCAGTAGGTGATGAAGGTGGTTTTGCACCAAATTTAGCTGGTGGTACTGAAGAAGCTCTTGAATCAATCCTGACTGCTGTTAAAAATGCTGGTTATGTTCCCGGAAAAGATGTAATGATTGGTCTCGACTGTGCTGCTTCTGAATTCTACAAAGATGGTGTTTACGATTATTCTAAATTCGAAGGACCAAACGGCAAAAAACGCAGCTCTGCTGAACAGGCTGATTATTTGGCTGAACTAATCTCCAAGTATCCAATCGATTCTATCGAAGATGGTATGGGAGAAAGCGATTGGGATGGTTGGAAGTTGTTGACTGAAAAGATTGGTGACAAGTGCCAGTTGGTAGGTGATGACTTGTTCGTTACCAATGTTGAATACCTGAAAAAAGGTATTGATATGGGTTGCGCTAACTCAATTCTTATCAAGGTAAATCAGATTGGTACGCTGACTGAAACACTTGATGCGATTGAAATGGCTCATCGTGCAGGGTACACTTCAGTTACTTCACACCGCTCTGGTGAAACTGAAGATGCTACTATCGCTGATATTGCAGTTGCAACTAACTCTGGTCAAATTAAGACCGGTTCACTTAGTCGCTCTGATCGTATGGCTAAATATAACCAATTACTTCGTATCGAAGAAGAATTGGGCGAATTGGCGGTTTACGGATATAAGAAATAATCTCTGATTCAAGAGATGTACCTTTTAAAGGCTGTCGGAAGTGAATGCTTCCTGACAGCTTTTTTTGTTTCTGATATGTAGTTTAGCCTACATGAAAGTGTAAATAATGTTAATATTGCAGGTGACTTGCTGAGATATTACGAAACATTCGTAGATTTGCGAAGAATTCGTAATCAATTGAAATATGGAGAAGTTAACATATCAGGAGGAAGAAGTGTTGATGATTATATATCAACTCGGAAAAGGATTTATAAAGGATATTTTAGAAAAGATGGAGGAGCCTCGTCCACCTTATACAACAGTTGCGTCAATAGTGAAGAACATTGAACGAAAGGGTTATCTGAGTTCGAAGCGTTATGCTAACAGTTACCAGTATACACCCATGATAAACCATGAAGATTATAAATCTGAATCAATGGCACGAATGGTTTCCGTGTATTTCGGAAACTCTTACAAAAAAATGGTTAGCTTTTTTGCTAAAGAACAGAAAATATCAATTGATGAACTGGAAGAAATAATTCGCCTAATTGAAAAAAAGTGAATCCTGTTTTTGTCTATTTGATTAAGGTAAACATTGCGATAGCTTTGTTCCTTTTGTTTTATCGATTATTTTTCTCCAACGATACCCTTTGGAAAACTCGTAGAATTTATTTGCTGTTTTCTATCCTGATAGCTTTTATTTATCCGCTTCTTTCCATGCAGCAATGGATGACCGAAAGTGTTGCTATGCGGACTGTAGCACTGGATTACTTTCAGCTTCAGGAGCTGGTAGTTACTCCTATAGTGAATAATTCTTTAAATTGGACAACAATAATAGTTGTAGTATACCTGATTATCGTTTTTGTTTTACTCTTCAAGTTACTACTACAACTGTTTTCTATTTTGCGTATGGCTAAGCAATCAGTTCCAGCGCAGGTACAAGGAGTGAGTGTTAGGATACTTCATACTGAGATTACTCCTTTTTCTTTTTTCAGTTCCATATATTTGAATCCCGACATTCACTCCGTTGAAGAAGTTCGTCAAATCCTGCTGCATGAGCGTACGCATGTACAGCAATGGCATAGTCTTGATGTGATAATAGCAGAAAGTATATGTGTTATATTCTGGCTGAATCCTTTTTCCTGGCTCCTTCGCAAAGAGATTCGTCAAAACCTGGAGTTTCTTGCTGATGATCGTGTAGTAGCTTCCGGTGTTGATTCTAAACATTATCAGTACCATTTGCTTCAACTTAGCTGTCAGTTACCCGGATTTGATATTACTAACAAATTTAATATCTCACCTCTTAAAAAACGAATTATTATGATGAACCAACCACGTTCAAGCAAAACAACAGCCTTTAAATACCTGTTGATTGCACCGCTTTGTTTTTCACTTGTTGTACTTAGTAATGCAGAAACACTGGCAAATTCAATCCGGGAATTAATGCCTGTGTCTGATACATTGCCTGCTAAAGTTGATGATGATAAAGCCGTTAAGCCCCTAAATGCTATCAATGGATTGACTGTTGTAGGTTATGCTACCCCAACTGACAAAAAATCTAAGACATTAGTAAAACAAGTAGTTACATCTTCTCAAGCAATGGATGAAGATGAAGTGTTTGTAATTGTTGATGAAATGCCTAAGTATGTTGGTGGAGATAAGGCTCTTTTTAGCTACTTAGGCACTTCAATAAGATATCCGGTAGAAGCCCAAAAGAATGGTATTCAAGGTCGTGTGATTTGTCAGTTTGTAGTGGATACTGATGGTAAAATAATCAACCCTGAAGTTGTACGTTCAGTTTCTCCTGAACTTGATGCCGAAGCTCTAAGAGTAGTAAGTTCAATGCCGGCCTGGCTTCCGGGTCGTCAGAAAGAAAAAACGGTAAAAGTAAAATATACACTTCCAATCAATTTTGCTCTTCAGAACAACGATGCTGCAACTAAAGAAAGGGCAACTGTAAAAGATATGCCTGTGATAGTATTAGATGAAAAGGTGATGGAGGAGAATTTTGATCTAAACAGTATTAAACCGGATGAAATAGATGAGATTAAGGTACATAAATCGAATGATGATTTGGCTGTTAAGGAAGAACTGATAAAAAAATATGGCGAGCGAGCTGCGAAGGGAGTAATACTAATAAGCACAAAAAAGAAATAAGCAGTTCGTTATGAGGTAATGTCTCAGGAATATAATATGCCTGTTAGGTATAGAGAACAGATCAGCAATCATACCTGTGTTGAGTAAATACAACTTTTATGATTGCTGATCTGTTTAAGAATTGAACCAAACGTGGTTCAGTATATAATGCTTTTTAATGCATTTTACCAAGATTGATACTTAATCCGACTTGAACGTGTGTTGTTGCTGTGTTCAATGGAATCGGTAAACCCTTAGCTACTTTGGTTGGAATGTAATCGCAGGCAAGAAAGAGATTAGCCACTATCATGTCAAGTCCTAAGGCGAATCCGAAGGTTTCTGCACCATGTAATGCTGAATAACTAACTGCCAGGTTTAGAAGATCAAAGGGCCGGTAGTTAACAACGCCTGTAAGTTCATGGATTGCATTACCGGGAATCATGCGGTTGGAGTATAAAATACCCAAACTAACCTTATTCTCTAAAACACTACCTTCGACTCCGAAATTGAGAGTTGGACTAAGAGATTCTGATCGTTTTTCCCGTTGGCTAACTTCCTTAAATTCGGCCATAGCCATTAAGTCATCCACAATTTCGTCGAAAGGTTCTTCTTCAGATTCCGATTCAGCTCCAATATCTTCCATGCCTGTGTAGTTTACTGTGCCTTGTGCTCTTGCAATACGATTGTGATCCTGTTTCCAGCTAATTTTACCCAGATCGATAATTCCGGCAGATACTTCCAGAAAATCCAGGGGTTTCCAGCTTGCACCCAGGTCAAATGCAATACCCATTCCTGAGGCACCGGGAGTTCCTATGGCTACACCTTCAACAATCCCTGATTGATCCTTTTCGAACTCAACTCCTTTTCCATGAATGTTGATAAGTCCCTTTGTCGAAACTGTCCATACATCAGGACGCATATCAATAATCATCTCCTCGAATCCGGCTTCGGCAGTTGCGATCCCTGTAAGTAATTTAGCTTTTCCACCTACGCGAATCTGATCGCCGATCGGGTAAGATGCTCCAACGGCGGTTTCAACAAAAGCATTTGCTCCCAGTTTAAGGTCCAGTATTTCATATCTGTTTCCTTGCGTGCTTTCCATTCCTCTTTTAAGGAACTCAAAGAGTGGTTTTGGCACGTCGATTCCCAGATTAACTCTACTTGCAACTTCAAACGTCCAAAATGAGTTGCCGAAATAGGACCCGAATGATAAAATGCTGAAACGCTGGTTCATTCGTAAGTAGTTGTTTGGATCGAGTTGATTAAGGAATTGTTCCGGACTAACACTTTCATGCATGAAAGTAACCAGTTTGTCAGTTGGATTCTGTCCGGGATAAATAAATTGAGTGAATCGCATATTGGATTGTATGCCAAGATCAAAGGACCCTAATGCAGGAATCCCTATATATCCTTTAGACGGTGTGAGTGCCGGATTCATAAGGTGTCGGTGAGTGGCATTGTCCATGAAGTAGCCTGTTTTGGCTACCGGTTGCGCTTGAGCACCCGACAGTGAGAAGAGCAGCATTAACATTGCTCCTATGTTAGTGGAAAATGATTTTAGTGACATATTCGTTGTATTTAGGTTGGTGACTATAAGGTTACTGTAACACCGCCTGTTACACGGGCTTTTAGTTCAGCTTTGATGTAATTTTCGGGCTTGATAGGAGTGCCTGCGACGGTTGCGTCAGAAGTGGCTTTGAAAGTTAAAATCACTTTATTCATCCTTTTAAGTGCATCTAAACTATCCGCAATTTTTATGGATAGTTTGGATACAACTCCCTTCCCGTCGGGTGATCCGGCTTGAATCGATTGCTTCGTTGTAGTAGCCAGAATTGTAAAGTTTTCATCTACCATTATTAACTGTAACTCAAGATTCAACGGGATGGAATTAGTAATAGTGCCGAATAATTCAAGACTACCCGAATTGAGTTCGATGTCTTCTAAACCTAAATCTACATTTTCCAGAGTATCCTTAATTGTGATATTCAAATCTTGTCCGAACTTGAACGGGATATTGATATCGTATTTCAATTTAAGGTTATAATTTGCCATTAAATCAATAAAGTGCTGCTGGTTTGCATTAATGGTTGGATTAATATCAATTTTTATTGAATCAGGAATAGGATTGAGTAATTTCTGTAGCTCGGTTGGTACATAAGCATAATTGTCAGGTTTCCCGGTTTCACTTGGAGCAACCCAGTAATAAGTCGTAACTGATTCAGATGGGCTATTCGCCTTTGGCAAGCTGAAGTTGAATTTTACTTTGTCAGCTGTTTGTAACTGGCCTCCGATAAACTTTGTAAATCCAAGTTCGGCATCAACAGGAATCCCTATATTGCTTACAGAACTCATTGTCAGAACCGGATTTGATACATCAAGTACAATTCCCTCTCCTTTGAGCATGTCTGGCAAGTCGAGTGAAATATTATCAACATCTAACTGTTCGTCTAAGTTAACATTGAACTTGCCATACACTCTCTGAAATTCAAGTCCTTTTAAACTAACTTTAACTCCTACTTCGACCGGTTCACCAGTGAGTTCTTCACTATTGACAGAAAGATCATTAACCGTCACGGTAACATCATAGTCGACTTTTTCGTTGATATTAAGTTTGCCGTTAAGCGGTGTTCCATCAAACTCAAATCCACGTAGTTGAAGCGTTCTCGCTATTTTGTTGTCAACGATAGCTTGATTTATTATAAGTTCATTATTTGCATTCACCTGACCAGAAGCGAAACTCAGCAGTTTTGGGAATTTTACAATGATAGTTGCATTAAGAGGACTGTCACCAATATCAGGTAAATTACTTAGGTTAATGTCGAGTGCAATGGTTGACCCTGATTTTAACATGATACTATCTAAGGACGTAATTTCATCTGGTATATCATTAATTTCCAATTTCATTTCTGTAGAGTCATTGTAGCTGGCTTCTATCTTATCCAGTTCGAGGGTAGTAGAGGCAATATATAAGTCAGAGACTATGGTTTGCAGATGAATAGTACTTGCGCTAAGGTCGGCTATCTCACTTGAGTTTACAATGCCAGACTCAAGCTCGATGCCACCACTTACAGAAATTTGTTCGTTGAGTGTCAGTTTGCCGTTCACCAACTCTTTGTTAATGTGTAGCGCTTTCAATTCCAGTTCAATAAAATCCGGAATAGTCCCGTTTATGGTGTATTTATTATCTACAAGTCCGTTTTGTGGGGCAAACTCAAAGAGATTTGAGAATTGAATAGCCAACGCATCGGCTTTTAAAGTTAAAGGTAATGTAGGTCGATTAATGTTTACGCGAAGAGTTCCTCCGGGTTTCATTGTTACTGTGGTCAATCGTTTCACTTCTTCATCTACATCTATGTCTAATTGAATATTTACATCATTAGCTACGATTTGTTCTTTAATGACATTAGTAACAACCGTTGCCGAATTTAATTTGAGAGCAGTCTGAGTAGTAAGATTTATTACAGGGTTTGAAGCAGGTTTTATCTCTTCGCTGTTCATGCGACCATTAACACTCATTTGACCTGAATAACTTATGATGCCTTGCCAGTTAAGTATCCCGTTGTTAATTGGAATGGATGAGAGGTCAATTTGTGATAAATTCAGTTCTACTTTGAATCCTGAAGTCGGATTATAGTCTACATTGTTTGTGCTGTAAGTTTTGCCAGCCATATTGCTGAATGCAAAACCATCAGGGAAAGTGATATCTAAGCTGTTTATTTTATAATTCGATGATTTCATGTTCGGCAAATTGGATGGCATAAACTGAATGACCATATTTGTAGGTAAGGTCGAACCATCTGTCTTGCCCAAATGAATTGTGTTAATTCTTTGTACTTGTTCAGGTAGTCCGGTTTCGTTGATTTCCAGAGTGGACGATCCTGATATGGAAGTTGAAAATGTGGGAATGTCGAAATCCATATTTTTAATACTGACATTTTTGATGACAGCATTCACAACAAGATCAATATCTTTGGCATTTAAAGCCTGGTTCTCACGAACAGTGCCTGATGCAGCAAAGCTACCCGTTACCGATATGTCTTTAGCAACGTTTATAGTGTTGTTGACTGCTACCGGTAAATTATGAAATGCAGTAAGTGAATATACTTTCTTGTTGCTCGTGTAGTTATTGAAGTTGGTAAGTGCATCTGATTCCCCGAAAACTATCTTACCATTAGTCAGTGGGGTTAAGGGACTAAATTTAAATAAGTTTGAGGGGTCGATCTCCAACGATGGAGTGAAGTTGCCACTCGACAGATAGGTAGTTGCACCCGGTAGCTCAATTGAGATTTCCAGACTTGCTCCTGAGTTCAGGTCGATCTGATAGATGTTGTTAATTCCTTCTGGAACTTCGATAGAATAATTTATAGCAACTTTTAAGGGATTCCCCTGTGCGTCGTTAATGAGTATGGGCTCAGTCGTGTTGAAAGTAAACGATGGATTTGTCGCTCCATCGTAAGGAATCTGATTCGCAATAAAATTCTCTTTCTTAGTGTTACGATCAATATCATCCATGTCCAACGAAGTAGGATCGAGGGCATAATCAGCAAATCCCACCACAAATTGTTTGTTCATGTTGACAGCTGGTGTGATATCTTCAATGGTGACCTTCGGAATGTTCATGCCGAGGTATTGTTCTTTTGTAAAACCCGGAATCTTTACGTTGTCAAGATCAATATCACTGAAACTAATACTCGTTACTTCACTGAACAGGTAATCATCAAATTTTAATTTGCTTTTGTCCAGGTCTTTCAGTAAATCCTCTACATAAATAGAGTCTTCAATTCTAAGACCATACCCTCCGTCTTCCATAATTTCAAGGAAGTTGATGTCTTCCGGATCAAGAAAATCACTCAGACGCAAGGTGTCTGTAGATCCAATAGGAATAGCAAGCGAGTCTCCGCCCAGGTTCATTTCAGTATTGATGCCTTTGTCAATGTCGTACAAGGAATCCTGACAGGAAGAGATTACCATGAGCACAACAGAAAGCACCAATAATTGCATAGTAAAATCCAATTTTCGGTTCATAAAAATGTTCTTTAGTTTTAAGAAATTAATTATCTAAGGTTTATTGTGATCGGTTAGGTTGTGTATAAATCTAAATATTTAATAAAATTAACCACGGTTATAGGGTTAACAATTCGGGGATAAAAAAGTTCATGTTTATAATACAGTATTATACTGTAATAAATGACCTAAATAGTTTATTTTTTATTATTTTTACAGCGTCATTCGTTTTTTGATTGTCTGATACCCAAATTAACACATTATGCAAAAGAAAAAGGAGTTGGTTTATTTGTTATTTACTGTTTTATTTTTGACTTCATGTGCTGAATTGGTACAATTGTCACGAACTCTACCTTCCGGAGTGATGCAACCCGGAACTATTCCGGTGTCAACTACAGAAAATGTTGCTGGATTAAAAAACTCACTTGAACTAGGAATTGTTAGTGCAGTGAATATTCTGAACCAGGAAAATGGATTTTATGGAAATGAGCTTTTAAAATTAGCTTTACCAGCTGAGGCTAAACCTATCCTCGATAATATACGACTTATACCCGGTGGCCAGGAGCTTGTTGAAAAAGCAATCTTGTCTATAAATCGGTCTGCAGAAGATGCTGTTAAGGAAGCTTTACCTATTTTTAAGGATGCAATTCTGAAAATGACAATTAATGATGCAGCTACTATTTTGTTTGGTCCTGATAATGCAGCAACCGAATACCTTCGTTCCACCACTTACACACAATTAAAAGCCGCATTTGCACCCAAAATTGGTTTATCATTGGCAAAGCCCCTTGTAGCTAATGTTTCAACAACTGATACCTGGGATTTACTTCACAATGGATATAACAAGGCTGCCGGGACAACGGCCGGGATGCTGATGGGACTTAAAAAAGTAAATATTAAGCTTCAGGATTATGTTACCGAAAGAGCTCTGGATGCACTTTTTATAAAGGTTGCAGAAGAAGAAAAGTCAATAAGGCTCGATCCCAAGGCCCGTGTCAATACATTATTGAAACGAGTATTTGGTCAACTTGACAAGAAATAACCAACGAATTCCTTTTACCAATGAAACACGTATTTATAGCTGGGTTGATGTTCATCCTGGGTGGTTTTTTGATATTAAATGCTCAAACCGGTACTTTTTTCTCAACGGATGTTGAACTTTCCAATAGTTTGATAAACAACATTTATCAGGATAGTAAAAACTACATATGGATTGCAACCGAGGATGGTTTAAATAAATACGATGGAGTACGTTTTACAATCTATAGAAATAAAAAGGGCGATGACACTACCCTGAAAAATAACTACGTACGTACAGTTTTTGAGGATAGTAAAGGGCGAATCTGGGTTGGCTGTATTAATGGTTTAATGCTCTACAATCGTTCTACAGATAGTTTCAGTGAGATTCCCATTTATTTTAGAAAGCAAATTATTGAACCTCATATAACTTCAATTATTGAATTGCCTGATGGTGATATTATGATTTCTACATCTGGTGGTGGAGTAATTCGACCTGCGGAGGATTATAAGACTTTTATTGTAGACGAAAACTTATTTACTCAATTAAGTAGTCGTTATTTAATAGATATTCATCAGGATAAACAGGGGAATGTTTGGGTTGCTTCTGAGAATCAGGGACTAAACTGCATTCTAAAATCTAATGGCGAGATACTTACTTTTAAAGCACCTTCTCAAATCAGTAGTAACCAGATTTCAGCAATTGCAGAAGATAATCATGGGACTATTTATGTAGGCACACTTACCGGTGGGTTGTTCCGGTACATACCTTCGCAGGCCAGGTTTGAATCGATACCCTATCGTGATGCTTCAATTGTTCTTCCGATTAAGAGTTTATTGTTTGACAGCAGGAAGGAACAACTATTAGTGGGAACAGATGGTCTCGGCATGATGTATTATGATATCCGTAGTAAAAAACTTGTCGAATACGAAATGTTTTCAGCTGTTTTTGATTTTTCCCGAACAAAAGTACACTCCTTATTTCAGGATAAATCAGGGAATCTCTGGGTTGGCTTATTTCAAAAAGGTGTATTTATCGCTCCCAATCATCCCAATAAATTCCAATATTGGGGTGCCAAGTCATTTTACAACAACGTAATTGGTTCAAACTGTGTCATGTCGGTGCTCAAAGACAAGGAAGGAGTTTTATGGGTTGGAACTGATAATGATGGGGTATATGCTGTGGATAAAAACCGAAAATCACGTCATTACGAAATTAAAACAAGTTACAATGGCGTAGCCGGAACTATCATGTCGATGGTTGAAGGTGATGATGCCACTCTTTGGATGGCGTCTTTTCTGGATGGATTAATCCAGTTTGATAAACGTTCAGGTAATCTTAACTACATTAAGAACGACCTGAAGGGAAGGTACAACAACGCCTCTGCAAATAAAGCTACAAGTCTTGCCAAAGATGTTCATGGCCGCATTTGGGTTGGAACGAATGGTGCCGGTGTATCGGTTTATGATCCTTCAGAAGGTCGTTATATTAAACAATTTCTATTTCATGAAGAGGATTCGTCCGGTATCGCCAATAACTGGGTTAATACCCTGATGGCTGATGGTGATAGTCTTATTTGGATCGGAACATATGGTGGCGTCAGCTCTGTCGATGTGAATACCGAAAAAATAACAACATATCGTACACGAAACGGAATATTGCCCGGAAATATTGTGTATGCTATTACCAGGGATAGAAATCGACGGGTCTGGTTTGGTACCACAGAAGGATTGGCGGGATTGAATGAACGTACTAAGACTGTTGAGCATTATACAATAGATGACGGATTACCTGGAAATGTTATATGTGGTATACTTGAAGATGAAAACGGTGCGTTGTGGGTTAGTACACATACCGGGATATCAAAATTTCAACGAAATGAGAAGCGTTTTTTAAATCATTATTCGTTTGATGGATTACAGGGTAATGAGTTTTCGATGGGAGCTGCCTATAAAACACGCGACGGAGAAATGATATTTGGTGGGGTAGGTGGGGTATCTGCATTCTATCCTTCAGAAATAATCGAACAACGTGCTTCTATTCAACTTCACCTCACACGACTAAACGTACTGGATCAACCTGTGGTAAGTGGCCAGAGGTCGGGGCGATGGACTATATTTGATGAGTTTATAATGGATGTTGATAAAATTCGGTTGAGTCATAAAGACAATATGTTTAGTTTGGAGTTCTCTATTTTTGAATTTGCTGCACCAGAGAGAGTGTACTACCGTTATAAGTTGGAAGGACTCAACGATCAGTGGATTACGAACGAACAAGGAAATAATCGTATTAGTTTTACTAACCTGAGTTATGGGACCTATAACTTACGGGTAAAGGCAGGAATTCGTGAAAACGAATCAAACGAGAAGCTACTTACTATTGTTATTTATCCACCCTGGTACTTGAGTTTAGTTGCAAAAGTTATATATTTCCTATTGTTTTCCCTGTTGATGATTGGAGTGTATAGGTATATTACAGAGCGCATAAAGTATCGTCACGAGATGATCCGAAGGGAACACCTGGAACAGGTTAACGAAGGCAAATTGCAATTTTTTATCAATATCTCTCATGAGATCAGGACTCCTATGACATTGATCTTAAGTCCACTCGAGAAACTTATCTCCGAAAATAAAGATGCTTCTCTACGGCAAACTTACTTATTGATGTATCGAAATGCCCAACGAATAGTGCGACTGATCAATCAGCTGCTTGATCTTCGTAAAATTGACAAAGGATTGATGTTTGTAAAAATGCGCGAGACCGACTTGATAGGATTTGTGGATGATATAGTGACTACATTCGAATACCAGGCCAAAAAGAAAAATATTAACCTGGAATTCTATCACACAATGCCAGAACTTAAGGTATGGCTGGATATGAATAATTTTGATAAGGTGTTGGTTAATATTCTTTCGAATGCATTCAAGTTTACACCTGAACTTGGAACTATTTCAATTATGATTTCTACCGGAGTACAAAAAGATATCGATGGTCCACTGAAAGAGTATTTCCAATTGACAGTTTCAGACACCGGGATCGGGCTTGAAGAAGATAAGGTTGAAAAGATTTTTGAACGCTTCTTTCAAATTGACCATTCACAATCTGACGTGAACTTTGGGACTGGTATAGGATTACATTTATCCCGTAACCTCGTTGAACTAATGCACGGAATAATATTCGCCCGAAACAGGGAAGACGGACCGGGATCAGAATTTATTATTCAGATGCCAATTGGAAGTAATCATCTTTCCGATCTTGAAAAGGAAAGCGTAACTAACTTGTCTACTCTGACACATAGTCCTGTTGTTGAAAATATTCAGGATACAGAAGAGTCGTTATTTCAGCCTTCACGTGTATCTCCCCGAACTGATTTTAAGGTCTTAATTGTTGAAGATGAAAATGAAATACGTCACTACCTACATAGTGAGTTGTCGAGTACCTATCTCATTTTGGAAGCGACAAATGGAAAGCAGGCTCTTGAAATGACTCTTAAGGAAATGCCCGACCTGGTAATCAGCGATGTAATGATGCCTGAAATGAATGGCATTACCTTATGCAAGAAAATTAAGTCGAATGTTAACATCAATCATATACCAGTAATATTGCTTACGGCACGTTCCAGCGATGAAGACAAAGCCGAAGGTTTTGATATAGGTGCAGATGCATACGTCGTTAAACCATTTAATGTGGAACTTCTAAAACGAAGAATTGCCAGTGTTTTGGTAAATCGGGAACGATTAATGGTCAATGCTTCTGATGAGGATACACTAAAAAGGCTTATAAAACCTGTTAAACTAAAGACAGCTGACAGTGTGCTTATCGAGAAAATAACTAAAATTATTAATGAAAATCTTGATAATCCGGAGTTAAATGTTGAGATGCTTGCAGATGGAGTAGGTATGAGTCGTGTCCATATGCATCGGAAGTTGAAAGAGCTAACAAATTTGTCGGCCAGGGATTTTATAAAATCAATACGATTAAAACAGGCTGCTGTACTTCTTGTATCAGATAATTATAATATTTCAGATGTTGCTTTTGCACTTGGTTTTTCAAATTTATCTCATTTCTCATCTGCTTTCCGGGAGTTTTACGGTCTCTCTCCCCGGGATTATGTTGAGAAAAAAAGATGAAGATTTAGCTTCTGGGAATTTGTAATATTATGCTTTAAACCATGCATTACCTATTTAGGTAGAATGCATGGTTTTTTTATGCAAGGTAACGTACAGACAAGTAAAAGTAACGTAGACAAAACAAATGTAACGCCGTGTATAGCACTTGTATGTTTTACAGAAGTACTGATAGGCTTTATTTTCTAACTTTGCATGGTTCTTAAAAATATCATGAAACTAAAACAGTGTAATAAACTTATGCGTAACAAAAATTTTAGGCAATTGAGTATTGCGGTTTTACTGCTGATGCTACCAGTGGTGGGTTTTGCCCAAACCATTTCGGTTCGCGGAACTGTAAAAGATGCTACGGGTGAATCCTTGCTCGGCGTCAATGTTAAGGAAGCAGGCACTTCCAATGGTACCATCACTAATTTGGATGGGATGTATGAAATTCAGGTAAACAGAAATGCCACCCTTGTTTTTACCTATATAGGTTACAAGCCTGTTAATCTGAAAGTGGATGGTAAATCAGTATTAAATGTATTGATGGAAGCAGATGTATTAGGGTTGGAAGAAGTGGTGGTGGTTGGATATGGTCAAATGAGGCGTGCCGACGTGACCGGTTCTGTAGTTTCAGTTTCGAGCGAAGCCATCTCTAAATCAGTGGCGACTTCCCTCGATCAGGTATTACAAGGTCGTGCAGCAGGGGTACAGATTCAACAAAACTCAGGTATCCCGGGAGGAAGTTCTTCAATTCGTATTCGAGGTATTAACTCCCTGAATGCTTCCAATGAACCTATTTTCGTAATCGATGGAGTTATTATCGACGGATCATCCAGTTCGAATACAGAAAACCCTTTGTCCTCTATTAACCCTGCTGACATTGTTTCCATGGATGTGTTAAAGGATGCCTCGGCAACTGCTATCTACGGTTCACGTGCTGCTAACGGGGTGATTATGATCACTACCAGGAAGGGGCAGAAGGGAGAAGCTCAGATAAGTTATAATGGTTATACCGGATGGCAGGAAATGCCACGCAGGTTACCAATGATGAATCTCCAGCAGTACGCCATTCATAAGAATGCCCGTACTGATGCTGCTATTGTAATGGGAGATGATTATTTTGTACGTCCCGACCTGCTTGGTCCTGGTACCGATTGGCAATCTGAAATGTTTTCTCAAGCTCCCATGTCCAGTCATAACCTCTCTATAACCGGAGGTAATGACCAGGTGACCTATGCTATAGGAGCCGGTTATCTTGATCAGCAAGGTATTGCAATTGGTTCAGGTTTTGAACGTCTTAATTTACGTTCCAATATCGATGCTCAATTGAAGAAGTGGTTGAAAACCGGAGTGAATTTTAACTTCAGTAATTCTACTCAGAATGTAACTGTAGCTGATGAATCACTTATTAAGACAGCCCTCAAGCAAACTCCTAACGTTGCTGTTCGTAATGCAGAAGGTACATTCGATGGCCCTGACACCGATGAATATGTTCAAAACAACCCTGTCGGCCTGGCTATGATCAAGGAAAATTACAACGAAAAGACAGGTGTTCGTGCTAATACTTATCTCGAAGCAACAATTTTTAAAGGGTTTAGCTATAAAACAGAACTTTCGTTTGATTACGGAATGAACAATAGTTATCGTTTTAATCCTTCCTATAAGTTCGGTGCAATTGAAAATGAAGTGGTTGAATCAGAGCGTTCTAAAAGCTATAGTAAATTCTGGTCATGGAGAAACTTGTTAAATTATAATAACACCTTTGATGATCTTCATGTGGTGAATGTAATGCTTGGGCAGGAAATGCAACGTTCGCACTGGGAATATCTGATGGGATTCCGTAACGGTTTTATAACAAACGTTGCACACGACCTGAATACAGGAGATGCTAACTCAGCTAAGAATAGTGGAAGTAGTGGTACCAATGCGTTATTATCTTATTTTGGTCGTATGTTCTACTCATTCGACGATCGTTATTTATTAACTGCAACTTTACGTCGCGATGGTTCGTCAAAATTCAAGGACAGTAATCGATGGGGTTGGTTCCCATCTGCTGCTCTAGCCTGGAAAGTATCGAACGAATCATTCCTGAAAGACAATGATGTAATTAACGGTTTGAAATTGCGTCTCGGTTGGGGAGCAGTTGGTAACCAGAACGTGGAAGACTTTGCATATACTTCTACTCTGGCAAATGTGGCTACAATCTGGGGTACCGGTTTGCTGAGCGGAAATACGGCAAATGATAAACTTCAGTGGGAAACTACCTATTCAAGTAATATTGGGGTAGATATCAGCCTGTTCCGTAATCGTATTGAGTTGATAGCGGATGTATACTTAAAGAAAACAGAGAATTTGTTACTTCGTCTGCCTCTGCCGGCTTATGTTGGTACTGCTGGTCAAGGTTCTACAACTCCTCCATGGGCTAATATCGGTTCACTTGAAAATAAAGGGCTTGAATTAACCCTGAATACAGTGAATGTGGATAAAAAGGATTTCACCTGGAAATCAAATTTTGTGTTTTCACTCAACCGAAATAAAGTTTTATCCCTGGATACTGAATCAAGTTTGATTGATAAAACCATACAGGAGGGCTCAGAGGTAGCACTTGTTACCCGTACAGCAGTAGGAGAACCAATTGGTCAGTTCTACGGATACAAGGTAATCGGTCGATTTGAAAAGGCTACTGATTTTTATTATAAGGATGCAGATGGAAAAATCCAGGCTATTGCTGTTCCTGAAGGAATGAATATTAGCGAAAGTGGAGTGTGGATCGGTGACTATATTTTTGAAGACAAGAACAACGATGGTGTAATCAACGAAGAAGACCGATTCTTTATCGGGAATCCGGAGCCAAAGTTCACTTATGGTATTGGTAACACATTTACATATAAGAATTTCGACCTCACGATCAGTCTGTCCGGTTCTTATGGTAACGAGGTAGTTAATTATCAACGTCGTTGGTTGGAAAACCCACGCGAAAACACTAATCTGTTGGTGAAGGCTACAGAATATGCAAAACTAGATCTGATAGATCCGAATGGTCCGAATGATTACCGGAATGTGCATATTGTTGGAGGTGATCCTTATATGCCACGAATGGCAGCCTCTTCTGCAGCGTCAACGTCGAACTTCCGCTATAGTGATAAGTTTGTAGAGGATGGTTCCTATCTGCGTATCCAAAATATCTCGTTCGGTTATTTCCTGCCGCAGCAATTTCTTAAAAAGATTGGCATAGCTAATCTTAAATTATATGCTAATCTGCAGAATGTCTACACCTTTACCAAGTACACCGGGTACGATCCTGAAATCGGATCGAACAACCAGGATGCTCTGATGACGGGGATAGATAATGCCCGTTATCCATCACCACGTATTTATACTTTTGGTGTAAATCTTACTTTCTAATCCTCAAATGCATTTAAAATGAAAACATACACAAAAATATTCAGTACCCTTCTGCTGGCCGGATCTATTGGTCTCACCAGCTGTGAGAGTTTTCTGGAAGTGAGTCCAAACGACAGGATAACACTCGATAATTTCTTTCAGTCCGAAAACGACCTGAAAGTAGCGACAGCCGGCCTATATAATAAGGTTTGGTTCGATTTTAATGATAAGTTCTATTATGGATTGGGTGACGGACGGTCTAATAACTTATATGCACCATATTCAGATTATATTTATCCATTTACTGATTTAACGGAGACTTCACTGACAGGTCCGCTTGTATCGGCCTGGCAATCGTTATACAATGTAGTAGGACAAGCCAACAATACAATTAATAATATTAAGGCACGTTCAAGCAATGTTACAGAAGATCAGAAAAATGCTGCAATTGCAGAGGCCCGATTTATGCGTGGAACTGCTTATTGGTACCTTGCGTCGTTGTGGGGTAATGTGATTTTGATTGAAGATAATCTTCCTCTTGTTAATAATCCGATCGTAAATACAAATCCCCGTCAGGATGTATTTGAATTTGCGATGCGCGACCTGGAGTTTGCTGCGAAAAATTTACCTGAATCTGCTTCTCAGGCTGGTCGGGTAACCAAGTGGAGCGCATACGGTATGTTGTCGAGAGTTTATCTGTCGGCTTCCGGATTAAGTGATAATCCAAATAGTGGAGCCCGTAACACAACCTATCTTGATCTTGCTGCTAAAGCTGCGTTGAAAGTAATCGAAGAAAGCGGACTGGAACTGCTACCAAACTACGAAGATTTATTCAAGGTGCAGTTTAATAATAATCCTGAATCTCTATTTGCACTCTTATGGGTTCCCAATGGAGATTATGGTGTAATAAACACTCAACAGGCCTATTTTGCCAATGGATCCGAAATTACCGGTGACGATGCAGCATGGGGATATTTCACACTTGCTTCATTTGAAATGATGAGTGAATATGAAAGGGAAGACAGCATCCGCAGAAAGGCTACTTTTATGGCGAATGGTGACCATTATCCCGAAATCAATAAATCAGCTGGTGGTTTTACCTTCGATAAAGCAACAGATCGTTGTAATGTTAAGAAAGGGGTAGTCGGTTCTACAAAAGATACCGACGGGAAATCATCACGTATGAATTCTGCATTAAACACCTATATGCTTCGTCTGGCAGAAGTGTACCTTATCTATGCAGAAGCTATTCTGGGAAATAATGCATCTACTACAGATGCAACAGCACTATTGTATTTTAATAAGGTTCGCGAACGTGCTAAAGTTCCAGCCAAGAACTCGATTACTTACGAAGATATTCGCAAGGAACGTCGCATTGAGTTGGCTATGGAAGGTCAGTATTGGTACGATCTTGTACGTCGTGCTTACTACAAACAACAAGAAGTACTGAATTATATAGAATTACAGGACAGGGCTCACAATGGTATGTACACATTCGACAAGGTAGCTTTTACGCTTGAAAAAGCAGAAGATACATCTACCCGTCCGGTGAATCAGGCAACAGCCGACCGCTTACTGCTTCCTTATCCTGAATCTGAAATGGTTCAGAATCCAAAGTTGAAACAGTCTCCTGTAGCATACGAGTTCACAGAAGAAAGAATTACGGATTTATTTAACTAATAAAGGCGATAACAATGAAAAACAGAATAATAACAAAGAAGTATAAAAATCTCCTTCTGCTGCTCAGCATGATGGTGATGATTCCGGGTTTCACTTCCTGTGAAGAAGAGGATCTGACAGCAAGTACGCCTGTTAAAGTAACAGCAGTATACCTGGAAGATGCGGAATCTGATGTTCCGGACCGTGTAGTGACTTTTGCTCGTCTAGGTCAGGTAATCCGACTCGAAGGGAGTGGCTTTACTGGTGTCAAAAAAGTATACATAAATGGGTATTCAACCTATTTTAATCCAGTATATCTTACTGATAATTCAATGATGGTGCAAATCTCACGCGAAACTCCCACCATGGAGGCTTCGGAAGATTTACGTAATACCATTCATATCGTTAAAGATGCAGCTGAACTAAAATATCCATTTGTTATACGTGATGCAGCCCCAACCATAACTAATATCTCTCATACTTTGCCTCAAGCCGGTGATTCAATCACTATTTATGGCTCAGGTCTGGTAGAAATCGAGAAGATAACATTTCCTGGTGATATAGTCGTTTCCGAAGGGATAGTTTCTGATCCTGATGGAGAATTTTGTGTAGTTGCAGTTCCCGAAGGTGTGTCAGAAGATGGTGGTTCAGTGTTGGTGGAAGGTGCCAATGGTGGAGCATATTCTCCTGCTTACTTTAACTGTAAAAAACTAGTGATTCTTGATTTTGATGGAAAGGGATCTCAAGGATTCTGGAGCTGGTCGGAAACCGGTAGTATGATAGATGACACGGATCTCAAATCAGAAGTAATTGGTGAAGGAGTACGCTCACAAGGTAAATATGTGGCTCATCGTCCTACCCGTTTTGCTGAGTTCCCTGCTGCAAAAAACCGTAACTCTGAGGTGTGGACTGCAGGAAACGATGTTGACGACTGGCGTGGACAATTGACCGGAGTAATACCGGCAACAACTCCTGCAGCTCAGGTAGCGTTCCAGTTCGATATATTTGTTCCCGGTGTTTGGGTAAATACCGGTTACCTTAAAATTCTTCTCGCTAATAACTTTAACGGTGGTGAATGGAGTGGTGCAGTTTATAATTATGTTCCCTGGATTGAGAACAAGGCTATCGTTCCGTTTTCTACGCGCGGCTGGGTGACTGTTACAATACCATTCAATAAATTCTACGCTTACTCGGGTACAGACCAGGAATATACGTTCGAGAATGTATTAGCTTTCCGTGAAGGTGCAACTTATAAAAACTTTGGTTTCTACTTCGAAAACTCCGATTTTAAATTATCGAACATTACCGGTATTGAAAGTGATGAAACAGAATTTGTTTCTGCACCAACAACTGTACAGGTTTATACCGATAACTGGCGTGTAGTGCCGTTGAATAAACCGGAATACACCGACTTTCCTGTTTCAACCAATTAAAAATATTCTATACTTATGAAGCTCAATAAATATATAACACTCATTGCAGTATTCGCACTGCTGTTTTCAGCATGCGATGATATGATCATGGATTGGCATAAAGACCCCAACAAAGGGGAAGCTGCCATGTCAGAACTGCCATTGCCTCTCGCTGAGAAAATTGAACGCTATGATGTACTGCGAAGTTATTCCGACTTTTTAGTTGGAATAGGGGCAGACCTGACGCTCTACCTCGAAGATGAAAATTACCGCAATATCATCAATGCTAATTTTGACGAAATCGTTATAGGATACCATATGAAACATGGTGCCATGGTCAGTTCAAGTGGTGCCATTAATTTCAGTCGGGTTGACCAGTTGATGCAATACGCTAAAGAAGCAGGTCTTGGCGTGTACGGACACACGTTGGTATGGCATCAGAACCAGAACGCATCTTACCTTAACGGACTGATTGCTCCTGAAGTACTACCTGATGCTCCGGGTGCAAATGCACTTGATGTTTCCGGACTTCAGGATGGCTCTTTTACGGGTTGGTCACGTTCTAATCCGGGAGCAGGTATCACCATTGAAGAAGGTAAAGGGTTGTCGGCAACCTCTAAAGCTGTTAAATTAATTGCAGGGACAGGAACCAACGCCTGGGATTTACAAATGACAACCCCTGATATTCCTGTTGTTAAAGATCATACCTATGAGGTTTCTTTCTTCGTGAAAAGTGAAGAACCTGGTAAAGGGCGAATCTCTTTCAGCGGACTTAACAATAATTATCCATGGATGGACTGGTTGGGAACCGGATCGGCTTCCGAAGCTTTTGAAACAACGTCAACCTGGAAACAGGTCAAGTTTACCTTGAATGCTGCTGATGATGCATTCACAGGTACAACCTTCAAAATGAGTTTTGATTTGGGATATAATCCAGGGGTTAGCTATTATATTGACGTTGATAATATAAAAGTGGTTGACCTGGATGCTGCTCCCGAAGTGGTTAATCTTATCAAGAATGGTGATTTTGAAAGCGGAAATCTGGATGGCTGGATGGGCTGGGGGAACAGTTCAACCCGTGCTGTATCTGCCGAAGGTGAAGGTTTTGGAGGTACCGGATTCTCAATGGTATTAATGAATCCTACAGCTGCAAGTAATTATTCAGCTCAACAGGTATATACCTTAGAACTACCCCTTGAGCAAGGCGTAGAATATAACTGTACTTTTATGGTGAAAGCTACTTCTGCTGCTAAGTTACAGATTGAAATTCAGGGTGCTGACTACAATGCTGACTATTATGGAGGGATTGATGTTGGTGCTGCCTGGGTTCAGGTTCAAAAAACGCTTGTACCAACCAAAGGTGATCGTGATAAGTTTATCTTCGATTTTGGTGAATCTGCATCGACATTCTACATTGACAATATAGTGGTATCCAAAAATACCCCTGCGGGTGTACGTCAGAAAGCAACTGCTGTTACAATTATTGAAAAGACAGACGAGCAGAAGCGTCAACTTATTGATGCTGCTATGACTGATTGGATTCAGAACATGATGACACATTACAAAGATCAGGTGAAGGCCTGGGATGTAGTCAATGAGCCGATGAAGGAAAATGGTGAATTGAGAGATGGAAATGTAGCTGAACCCGCAACTGATGAATTCTACTGGGTTAAATATTTAGGTAAAGACTTTGCCGTTAAAGCATTCCAACTTGCTCGTCAATACGGTAACCCGGATGATAAACTATTTATTAATGATTACAATCTTGAATATAGTCTGGCTAAAACAGATGGTATTATAGAATATGTAAAATACATTGAAAGCAAAGGTGCTCAGGTCGACGGTATTGGAACTCAAATGCATATAAGCATTAGCAGTGATACTACCAAAATAAATGAAATGTTCAAAAAGCTGGCAGCGACTGGTAAACTTGTAAAAGTATCTGAGCTGGACATAAAAGTAAATACCAGTTCCCCGACCCTCGACGACTATGCAGCTCAGGCTGCAATGTATCGATTTGTTGTAGATTCTTACAAGAAGCATGTTCCGGCTGCTCAACAATATGGTGTTACAGTTTGGACGCTGTCTGATAGTGTTAAGGAACACGAAAACTGGATTCCGGATGATGCACCAAGTTTATGGGACAAAGACTATAAACGTAAACATGCCTATAAAGGCTTTGCCGATGGTTTGGCAGGAGAAGATGTAAGTGTTGGTTTCTCAGGTGAATTAGTTTATTAAATTTCTGTTTTTTGTTAATTTCAGATTCTCTGCGGGCGATTGTCCCCCGCAATTACCCGTGGAGAATCTTAAATATTACTTTATGAAGCGTTTACTGGTTCTCCCTTTGTTGTTTTTGCTGTTAACTTCTAATGCTCAGCGAGCTCAACGATTTATAACTACCGTTCCTGAAAAGGATGGTATGACACTAACTCAAAATAATAGTCCGATTACATTGTTGTACGATGTTCAGGATGAAGAAGGCATCGACCTGGCACTGAATAGTCTGAAGAATGACCTGAACAGGGTAACAGGCAGCTCAGTATCTGTTTTAACTGCCGATAAAGCAGTTCAGGGAAGTATGCTTATTGCAGGAACTATAAATTCAAAATTTATCCGGCAGTTAGTTGCAGCTGGGAAACTGAGTACCGAACAATTAAACGGTAAACGCGAAATGTTTGAGATCTCTATAGTAGATCAACCATTTGAAGGTGTTGAAAAAGCCCTTGTTGTTGTTGGTAGCGACCGTCGTGGAACTATATATGGTATTTACGAAATTTCCGAGCAAAGTGGAGTATCACCCTGGTATTTCTGGGCCGATGTACCAATTAAACGTACTCCAAATTTGTATGCCAAACGGGGTGTGTTTTCAGCAGGTGAACCTGCAGTTCGCTATCGTGGTATTTTCCTTAATGATGAAGCTCCTGCCTTGTCGGGCTGGTCGCGCCATACCTTTGGTGGTTTTAATCATCAGTTCTACGCTCATGTATTTGAACTTATCTTACGATTACGTGGTAATTTTCTCTGGCCTGCTATGTGGGGAAGTGCTTTCTATGATGATGATCCTGAGAATGGATTGTTAGCTCACCGAATGGGAGTTGTAGTAGGAACATCACACCATGAACCTATGGGGAGAGCTCATGCTGAGTGGCAACGTTATGGAAATGGAAAATGGGATTAGTCGATCAATGCTGCCACTCTGGATGAGTTCTGGAAGAGTGGGGTGGAACGCATGAAGAATTATGAATCGGTTGTTACCCTTGCGATGCGTGGTGATGGTGATGAACCGATGAGCGAAGATAGTAATATTGCTTTACTCGAGAAAATCGTACGAAAACAACGTTCTATTATCCGTAAAGTCAGCGGAAAAAAACTGACAGAAGTCCCACAGGTATGGGCACTTTACAAAGAAGTACAAGACTATTACGATCGTGGAATGCGGGTACCCGATGATGTAACTTTGCTGTTTGCCGACGATAACTGGGGTAATGTGCGCAAATTGCCGGATCCGGATGCCAAAGCCCGGAAGGGTGGATATGGTATGTACTACCATTTCGACTATGTCGGTGGTCCCCGTAACTACAAGTGGTTAAATGTTACGCAGGTACAGCGTATGTGGGAACAGATGAATCTCACCTGGAGTCATGGAGTAGACAGAATCTGGATCGTAAACGTAGGAGACCTTAAACCTATGGAATATCCGATTAGCTTCTTTCTTGATATGGCATGGAATCCTACACAGTTTAATTCACAGAACCTGCTTCAACATACAGAAAACTGGTGTGAACAACAATTCGGTGCAGCATATGCAAAAGAAGCAGCACGACTGATTGATACCTATACAAAATATGCCCGGAGAATTACTCCTGAACTACTCAACGACACCATATATTGTTTATCGGATTACAATGAATTTGAAAAAGTTGTACATGATTTCAGAACACTGGCTCTTGATGCTTACCGTTTGTATCAACAATTACCTGATTCATTACAGGATTCGTTCGACCAATTAGTGCTGTTCCCCGCCAATGCATTTTCTAATCTTTACGAGATGTATTACGCGCAGGCTCGCAATAAGGAAGCAGCTGCTAACAATCATCCCGATGCAGCGTATTGGGCAGAAAAAGTAAAAAAAGGGTTTTTACAAGACTCGTTGTTGACAATTCATTACAATACGAAAATTTCAAATGGTAAGTGGGCGCATATGATGGATCAGGTGCGTATAGGGTATACTTATTGGCAACAGCCCGAAAAAGCCGTGATGCCCGCAACTATGAAGTCAGCAAATTCTCAGCAACATTGGTTTGAAGAAAAAGAGGGAGCAATATCAATAGAAGCTGCTAATTTCAACCGTAAAAAAGACCTGAAGCATGCCAGCTGGCAGGTAATACCCAATCTTGGAAAGACAAAAGATGGAATAAGCACTTTTCCGCAGAATTACTATCCTTCTGAGTCAGATACACTTCTATTGGAATATGACGTGGAATTAGTTACAAGCGGTGAAGTAGAAGTACATGTGTTTATATCGCCTACTCTAAATTTTAACAGTAACAAGGGATTACGCTATCAGCTGTCTGTTGGAGGTTCAGCCTGGCAGACCATCAATATTAATGATAGCTATGATATGAAAAAGATGGAGCACTGGCAGGCTAACAGTATAAATCATACTGTTACCCGACATACAATACAATCAGCCGGAAAACAAGTAGTAAAATTTCGGGTATTAGAGCCAGGGATAGTGCTTCAAAAAATAATTATTAATACCGGAGGGATGAGGAAAAGCTATCTCGGTGTCCCCGAAACAATTCGTTATAAATAACAAGAGTATTTTATAGTTAAAATAAAAGAACGTATGAAAACCGTATCACAAAAAGTTTCTTTCGGAGAAAAAGTCGGTTACAGTCTGGGTGATGGATCCGCAAATCTCATTTTTCAAATGATGATGATGTTTCAGTTATTCTTTTATACCGATGTGTTCGGCATAAAAGCAACAGCTGCAGGTATGATTCTGTTGGTTGCCCGAATTTTTGATGCATTTGTAGATCCGGTGGTGGGGATACTTTCAGATCGAACTACTACTAAATGGGGAAAATACCGTCCGTGGATCTTATGGACTGCTATTCCTTTTGCGGTATTCTTTGTGCTGGCTTTTGCTACTCCTGACCTGAGCGAACGCGGTAAAATCCTGTACGCCGGTATCACCTATACGCTTCTCATGTCGATTTATTCATTTAATAATACTCCGTATTCCTCGCTGGGAGGTGTGATGACCAGTGATATTAAGGAACGTACCAGTATTTCTTCTATCCGGTTTGTGACGGCTACAATTGCTACTTTTGTGGTACAGGGACTTACACTTCCCCTGGTGGCCAAGTTCGGACAAGGAGATGCTCAAAAGGGTTGGTCGTGGACCATCGGACTTTTTGCAGTAATTGTGGTCGTTCTGCTTTTTGTTACTTTCTTTACAACCAAAGAGAGAATTACTCCTCCTGCAAATCAGAAGACTTCTGTCAAACAAGACCTGAAAGATATTTTACACAATTCACCCTGGCGTGCAATGTTTGTCCTTACCTTATTTTTGTTTACAACCCTTGCAATGTGGGGAAGCGGAATGTCCTATTATTTTAATTATGTAGTAGATAAAGATGCACTCTTTGCCTTTTTAAAAAACTTCGGATTGGTTGCTGAAGTGGGTGAATCCTATGGGTCTTTCCACGGTTTTCTGAATGCTTTTGGATTAATAGCTCACGATAACACACAAGTGTTTGCTGTTGGTTTTAGTTTGTTCAATATGATTGGTCAGATCATTACCTTATTAGGTGTAATTTTCCTGTCACAATTTCTATCTTCCATCTTCGGTAAACGAAATGTGTTTATTATTTGCCTTGCGTTAACTGCTTTGTTTACAGGGTTATTTTTTGTAGTATCTCCGAGTAATATAACTAATATATTTATTCTTAATATACTTAAAAGTCTTGCTTATGCACCAACCATTCCATTGTTATGGGCAATGATGGGTGATGTGGCCGACCATTCAGAATGGGTAAATCACCGACGTGCTACCGGTTTTGTTTTTGCCGGGATTGTTTTTGCCCTGAAAGCCGGTCTTGGTATAGGTGGAGCTATCTGTGGAGGAATCATCGATTCATTCGGATTTGTTGCCAATGCAGTACAAACTACCGATGCGGTGTATGGAATTAAACTAACAGCCAGCATCATTCCGGCTATAACATTTGCTATTGGTGTAGTGGCTTTGTTTTTCTATCCGATCTCAAAAACCCTGAACGAACAGGTACAAGCAGAGCTTACCCGACGCAGAGAAACAGAAAACTAAGAAACCCTGAAAATAATCAAAAACATTATACGAGTATGAAGTACTTACAATTTATCAGAAATGCTGTTACATGCAGCATAGTAGCCTTAACAGTTGTGGCCTGTTCGGCGCCTAAAACTGCTTCTCCCATTGGTCTGAAAGATGCATTGGGTGATAAGTTTCTAATTGGAACGGCGATGAACACCGCCCAAATTATTGGAGAGGATACAGTCGCTGTCCAACTTATAAAACAGCATTTCAATTCTATTGTTGCTGAGAATGTAATGAAGAGTGAGGTTGTTCAGCCTGTAGAAGGTGAGTTTGATTTCTCACTGGCAGATCGTTTCGTTGATTTCGGAACTAAGAATAACATGCATATGGTAGGTCATACTTTATTGTGGCATTCACAGGCACCCGACTGGTTCTTTGTTGATAGTGTTGGAAGCACAGTTAGCGCAGATGTTCTCAGAGAGAGAATTAGAAAACACATTCATACCGTTGTAAAACGGTACAAAGGAAAGATAAGCGGATGGGATGTTGTAAATGAAGCAATTGAAGATGATGGCTCATGGCGTAAAAGTAAATTTTACGAGATTCTAGGTGAAGAGTATGTGAAACTGGCCTTTGAATTTGCGCATGAAGCAGATCCGGATGCAGAACTATATTATAACGACTATTCCATGGCTCATCAGGGTCGTCGCGAAGGTGTAGTGAAGATGGTTAAATGGCTTCAGGAACAGGGAATACGTATTGATGGAATTGGTATGCAGGGGCATATGACTATGGAGTTCCCGGCTTACGATGAATTTGAAAAGAGTATAATTGCGTTCTCCGAAGCTGGGATGAAAGTGATGATTACTGAAATGGATATTACAGTGTTGCCTTCTCCCGGTCCAAATGTTGGAGCTGAAATATCGCTTAACTACGAATACCAACAGGAAATCAATCCCTACACCGAAGGTATGCCGGATTCTGTTTCCACGGCACTCCACAATCGTTATGCTGGCTTCTTCCGTTTATTCCTTAAACACAGTGATAAAATAACCCGGGTTACCCTGTGGGGAGTTAACGATGCTCAATCCTGGCGTAATTACTGGCCGGTAAGAGGTCGTACTGATTACCCGCTATTATTCGACAGAAATTATCAACCAAAAAAATTGGTAGAAGAACTAATTAGTGGTACTTTTATCTAATAAATCAGCAATACAAACAATGAAAACACCGAAATATTTAGTTCCTGATCTGTTTATGGCTGATCCCTCAGCCCACGTGTTTAATGGCCGACTGTATATCTATCCTTCACACGACGTGGATGCGGGCATCCCGGAGAATGACAACGGAGATCACTTCGACATGCGTGATTACCATGTTTATTCTACTGATGATATAGAAAACGGTACGCTTGTCGACCATGGAGTAGTATTAGACGTTAAAAGCATTCCCTGGTCGGGTCGTCAGTTATGGGATTCAGACGTGGCGTATCAAGATGGTAAGTATTATCTCTATTTTTCGTTGAAAGATCGTAATGATGTGTTTCATCTTGGCGTAGCGGTTAGTGAAAATCCGGAAGGCCCTTTTACAGCCCTGGATAATCCTATGAAAGGTAGTTATTCTATTGATCCTTGTGTGTTCAAGGATAAAGATGGAGCAAATTACATTTATTTTGGCGGATTGTGGGGCGGACAGCTACAACGGTATCGCGACAATAAAGCGATTGAATGCGGACAAGAACCTACTGATAACGAACCCGCTTTGTGTCCGAAGGTGGCACGACTCGACACTTCTATGATTGAATTTGCCGGGGAACCCCGTGATCTGGTTATTCTCGACGAACAAGGTCAGCCACTGAAAGCAGGCGATCATGATCGTCGATTTTTCGAAGCTTCCTGGATGCATTATTATAATGGTAAGTATTATTTTTCCTATTCAACCGGGAATACTCATTATCTTTGCTATGCCATGGGAGATTCTCCTTACGGTCCGTTTACCTACAAGGGAGTGATTCTTACCCCGGTGGTTGGCTGGACTACCCATCATTCAATTTGTGAGTTTAAAGGGAAATGGTATTTATTTCACCATGATAGCGTACCCTCAGGCGGTAGAACCTGGCTACGCAGTATGAAAGTGGTTGAGTTGGATTACAACGAAGATGGTACAATACAAACCATTGAAGGTAAGTAATTAGTATCTTTGGGCAAAAAATTTTAAAGTTATGAGGGTTATAATACAACTGGTAGTATTATTGTGTATTTCCTTATCCTCCATCAGGGCAGACATTCGTCTGCCTCTGTTGGTAGCTGACGGGATGGTGTTACAGCACAACGAGAAAGTGAAATTATGGGGATGGGCTGATCCGGGCGAAGTAATAACTGTGAACATAGGGACACAATCCTATACCACTAAAACGGACAAATCAGGTAACTGGCAACTTGTATTGCCGCGTCAAAAAGCAGGGGGTCCGGTAGATATTAGGTTTCAGGGTAATAATATGCTGGAAGTGAAGGATGTATACTTTGGAGAAGTATGGCTGTGTTCTGGTCAGTCGAACATGGAATTACCAATGCGCAGAGTAAAACCACTGTACGAAGATGAATTTCTGACAGCTGATTACCCGCAAATTCGATGCTTTACAGTAAACAAAACCTATCACTTTAAAGCACCTCAGAACGATGTTACAGGAGGCAACTGGATTGCTGCCACTCCTGAAAATCTGGCTGAATTTCCTGCTGCCGCCTATTTTTTCGCTAAACACCTTCATCAAACCTACGAAGTTCCTGTCGGCCTCATTAACGCCAGTCTTGGCGGATCACCTGTTCAATCGTGGATGAGTGAAGAAGCGCTTAAGTCCTTTCCCTCACACTTACAAGAAGCGTATAAGTATCGGGATGACACATTAATACAGTCGATCGAACAATCCGATAACGAACGAATAGGCGAATGGTACCGTGTGTCGGTACAAAAGGATAAAGGTCAGGCAGGTGCTTATCGCTATCCTGAAACCAACACCAACGATTGGTCGGATTTTAAATTACCCGCCTATTGGGGGACTTATTCGCAACCACAAAACGGAGTATTCTGGTTTCGGAAAGATATACCCCTTAGTTCAAAAGAAGCATCTCAGTCGGCTTTCCTTAATTTAGGGCGTATAGTGGATGCCGATTCGGTTTTTATTAACGGACATTCAGTAGGTGTTACCACCTATCAATACCCTCCTCGCTGGTATCAAATTCCTGCTGACGTGCTCAGAGAAGGGTGTAACAGTATAGTGATAAGGGTTATCAACAGTTCCGGACCCGGTGGATTTGTTCCGGATAAACCCTACGAACTGAAAACAGCTGAGCGTACTATCGACTTGAAAGGTCGTTGGAGAATGAAACAGGGAAGTGAAATGCTTCCGTTGGGTTCTCAAACCTTTATTCGCTGGAAACCGTTGGGACTTTACAACGCTATGATTGCACCGCTTCTGAATTACACCATTAAAGGTGCTATCTGGTACCAGGGCGAAGCTAACACCAGTGACCCGATAGAGTATAGCCGGTTGTTTCCGGCATTGATTCGTGATTGGCGCAAACAGTTTAATCAGGGTAACTTCCCGTTTTTATTTGTTCAGTTACCTAATTTCATGGAAACTAAGGAGCTGCCATCCGAAAGTCGGTGGGCCGAAACACGTGAGGCACAAATGTCGGCATTACGCGAACCGGCAACAGGTATGGCTGTAGCCATCGATCTGGGTGAGTGGAATGATATACACCCGTTAAATAAAAGGGACGTAGGAAACCGATTGGCACTTCTTGCCCGCAAGATAGCATACAAGGAGAAGAAATTAATAGCCTCCGGCCCGACTTACAAATCGATGAAAGTAAAAAACGGTCGTGCAGAAATCAGTTTTACCAACATAGGTGCCGGACTAATGACAAGAGATGAACCATTGAAAGGTTTTGCTATCGCAGGATTTGACGGCAAGTTTGTTTGGGCAAATGCTGAAATCAGTGGAAATAAGGTGATCGTATGGCACGAGAGTGTGTCCATTCCCGTTCGCGTGCGGTATGCCTGGGCTGATAATCCCGATCAGGCAAATCTGTTTAATAAAGACGGACTTCCGGCCACTCCTTTCCGAACTGATGCAAATGTTATTTTACCCTGAATTATATAATTTATGTATATGAAACATCGCTTATACCTGATTGCTTTTGTGTTGCTCATTTTCAGTGCTTGTCGCAATCAACTGCCGTATCAGAATGTCCGACTTACATTTGAAGAACGTACCGACGACTTAGTAGAACGACTTACCCTTGAAGAAAAAGTTCAACTCATGCGGTACGACTCTCCGGCAGTCGACCGATTGGGGATTCCAGCCCATAACTGGTGGAATGAGTGTCTTCATGGTGTTGGAAGATCAGGGTTGGCAACTGTGTTTCCACAGGCTATTGGTATGGCTGCCATGTGGGATACAGCTCAGATGTATGCAATAGCCAATGCAATTTCCGACGAAGCCCGCGCTAAACATCATGCATATGCTAAACAAGGCAAAAGAGGAATTTACCAGGGACTTACCTATTGGACTCCTAATATAAACATCTTTCGTGATCCGCGCTGGGGACGGGGGATGGAAACTTACGGAGAAGATCCCTACCTGACGGCTGAGCTTGCAATACCTTTTATAAAAGGGTTACAAGGAAACGATTCGAAGTACCTGAAGCTAGTGGCCACTGCAAAGCATTTTGCAGTTCACAGCGGACCGGAATCAACACGTCACTCGTTTGATGTATGGCCGGATGAATATGATCTGGCCGAAACCTATTTCCCTCACTTTAAGCGTACCGTAACTGAAGCACAGGTCTATTCGGTAATGTGTGCCTATCAACGCTTTCGTGGTGCGCCCTGTTGTGGAAGCGAATTCCTTGAGCAAAAGCTGCGTTCCGATTGGGGTTTTCAGGGGTATATAGTTTCCGATTGCTGGGCTATCAGAGATTTTTACGAAGAGGATAAGCATCATGTGACGGCTACTCCTGAAGAAGCATCTGCTATGGCAGTGAAAGCCGGAACCGACTTAAACTGCGGTAGTACCTATGCCCGTGCCTTGCTTCAATCTGTACAACAGGGATTGCTTACTGAAGAGGAAATCAATACTTCGGTGAAACGACTTATTCTCGCAAGAATGAAGCTGGGGCAGTTTGATCCGGATGCAAAGGTTTCTTATTCAAAAATTCCATTGTCGGTACTTGATTCGGAAAAACACCGCTTGCTGGCTCTTGAGTCGGCCCGTAAATCAATTGTATTGTTGCAGAATACGGATAATATTCTTCCCTTTAGTAAAGATGTAAAAAAAGTAGCTGTCATTGGACCGAATGCCAACGACAGAGAAGTATTGTTAGGTAATTATAACGGATATCCTTCGTTTGAGAAAACTCCTTTGACAGGAATTATTGAAAAACTTCCGAACGCGACTGTTACCTATGCTCAGGGTTGTGATCTGGCCGAAGGATTGCCCTCATTCGTTACCATTCCTTCTGAGCAACTCTTCACCGATGCCACGTGTAAAGTCAGGGGGCTCACAGGTGAGTATTTCCCTAATGCAGGCTGGGATGGCGATCCTGTACACACACGGATAGATACGGTTAGTGAGTTCTTATGGTGGACAAATGCTCCTTTTGAGGATATGAATGCTTCCGAATTTTCGGTGCGGTGGACAGGTACCCTCGTAGCTCCCGTAAGCGGACGCTATGCTATTGGAGGAGAAGCTATGAATGGGTTTAAGCTCTACATTGACGATAAGTTGCATGCAACGGGAAGGACGAACGAACATCATCCAAATAGAGCCTATGAGTGGATCGAACTCGAAGCAGGTAAAAAGTATGCTATTAAAATCGAATACTTACAGAATAAATCTGAATATGCACATGTCCGTTTCTTATGGGATGTGCCCAATCCTAACTTAGCACAGGAAGCCATTGATTTAGCTAATCATTCGGATTTGGTAATTCTCTGCCTTGGTTTGAGTCCAATGCTCGAAGGAGAAGAGATGGAAGTAAAAGTAGCCGGTTTCTCCGGTGGTGATCGCGATGACATACAACTTCCTGCTTCTCAACGTGAGTTAATTGACGCCATACATAAAACAGGAAAACCGGTTGTGCTTGTATTGCTGAACGGAAGCGCTCTTGGATTTGAACCAGAAGCCGCTAAGGTCGGAGCAGTGTTGGAAGCATGGTATCCGGGACAGGCAGGTGGAACAGCTATTGCCGATATTATTTTCGGAGATTATAATCCGGCCGGTAGGTTGCCTCTGACCTTTTACAAAACTATTGACCAGTTACCTGCTTTTGATGAATACAATATGCAGGGTAGGACCTATCGCTATTTTACAGATAAACCGCAATATGAGTTTGGTTTCGGACTTAGTTATACCAGCTTTGCCTATGAGTTTGAATCCATGCCGCTGGAATTAACAACCGGTGATAATCTTACGGTGGCTGTAAAGGTTAAAAACACAGGTACCCGTGATGGTGATGAGGTAGTACAACTCTATGTTGAATTCCCGGATTCAAAGCTTAAAAAACCGGTGCGATCGTTGCGTGGTTTTTCACGGATACACCTCAAGGCCGGAGAATCTCAAAAAGTAGAGTTTGTGTTGAAGCCTGAGGCTATGACAGTTCGCAATGAACAAAACCAGGCCGTGGTCGAACCCGGATCTATGTTGATTTCTGTCGGAGGTAAACAACCCGACAAAGAATCAGTTATAGCTAAAACTGTTGTACAGCAAGCTGTAATGTTAAAGGGAAATGTTGAACTGGTAAACGATTAACGTATGATAAAAATGAAAAGTATAGTGCTGCTGATAGGGTTGATTGCAGGTATTGTAACTGTGAAAGCGGAAGATGGAAGTGAACTCTGGCTGCGCGGCAATCAGCTTAATCAGACTGCCGGTTTGTTTTCATCCATAAGCGGAGATAAGCACCAGATAGCTTTTGAGGAGTTTCAGCAGGGCTTGATAAAAATGAACAGTAGAGAGTTAGCTTTTAGTAATAATGTAGCTGACAAAGGCTTGCTGATAGCAACCACCAAAAATGCTCAGATTAAGAAACTAGGATTAGCTAAAGACCTTAAAGGGCTGGGTCGTGAGGCATATCTGATTAAAACCATCAGTCAGCGAGGAAAAAAGTTTACCGTTGTAACGGCAACCAAACCCGAAGGACTACTTTACGGTGCCTATCACTTATTGCGATTGGTGCAAACGGGACAAGCCATCGGCAATCTGAATATCGTAGAGAAACCATCCTATGATCTGCGCATCCTTAACCACTGGGATAACCTGGATGGAACAGTGGAACGGGGATATGCCGGTTATTCAATCTGGAAGTGGGACGAATTACCTGCTGTAATTTCGCCGCGTTACAAGGAATATGCGCGGGCAAACGCATCTGTCGGAATTAATGCCACAGTGCTTAACAACGTAAATGCATCGCCTGAAATACTGACTCAGGAATACATAAGCAAGGTAAAAGCTATTGCAACGCAACTGCGCCCTTTTAATATACGGGTGTTTTTATCAATTAATTTTTCAACACCCCGGGTGTTAGGTAATTTGCCGGATGCCGACCCGTCTCGTCCGGAAGTGCGTGAATGGTGGAAGAAGAAAGTGGCAGCTATCTACAAAGAAATTCCCGATTTCGGCGGATTCCTTGTAAAAGCGAATTCGGAGGGACTTCCAGGTCCGATGGATTACGGACGCACTCATGTCGACGGAGCCAATATGCTTGCAGAAGCGCTTAAACCGTTCAACGGTCTGCTCATGTGGAGGGCTTTTGTTTACGAACCCGGAGATGACCGCGCAAAGTTAGCATACAAAGAGTTTATCGATTTTGATGGGATGTTTGCCGATAACGTTATCATCCAGGTTAAAAATGGTCCCATCGATTTTCAACCACGCGAGCCCTTCAGTCCTCTTTTCGGAGCAATGAAACACACACCGTTGATGCCTGAACTTCAGATTACCCAGGAGTACCTGGGGCACTCCAATCACCTCGTTTATTTGTCGCCCATGTGGAAGGAAGTACTCGACGCTGATACCTATGCATTCGGGAAAGGGTCGACAGTCGCAAAAGTAACAGATGGAAGTTTAATTACAACCAGGGTTTCGGCTATAGCAGGAGTTGCCAATATTGGAGAAGATACCAACTGGACAGGTCATCATTTTGCTCAGGCCAATTGGTATGCTTTTGGCCGGCTTGCCTGGAATCATCAACTAAGTAGTGAGACGATTGCACGGGAATGGTTAACCCTTACCTTCGATTCTGCAGCACCCGATTTAATGGATATGATGTTAACATCGCATGCTGCGGCGGTTGACTATATGATGCCGCTCGGACTGCACCATATTTTTGCCTGGAATCATCATTACGGTCCTGAACCCTGGTGTGATGTGCCCGGTGCCCGTCCCGACTGGTTGCCACGCTATTATCACAATGCCTCAGAGAAAGGAATTGGGTTCGATCGGACTACTACCGGTAGTAATGCCGTTTCACAATATTACTCCCCGTTGAAGGAACAGTTTAATGATCCTGAAACCTGCCCCGACGAATTTATACTGTGGTTTCATCACCTTCCCTGGGATTATTCAATGAAAAGCGGAAAAAGCTTATGGGATGAGTTGTGTTACAGGTATGACAGAGGAGTGCAACAGGTGCGTGAATTTCAGAAAATATGGGATAGAAACGAATCGCTGGTTGACCCCCAACGTTTCAGGGAAGTTCAGTCGAAATTGAAAATCCAGTCGAAGGATGCTATGTGGTGGAAAGATGCAATAATACTATACTTTCAAACCTACTCCAAAATGCCTGTTCCATACTCAATTGAACGACCAGTTCACGAGTTGGAAGAACTGAAATTGATAAAACTGGACATGATTCATCATAATTAATCACCTGCTGTACTAAGTAAGGTATATTATTTAAAGATTTGATATGGAAAAAACATGGAGGTGGTTTGGAGAGAAGGATCCTATCACATTGGATATGTTACGACAGATAGGAGTGGAGGGAATAGTAACTGCTTTACATCAGGTGCCCAATGGCGAAATCTGGACCTCCGAAGCTATTATGCAGGTTAAAAGCAACATCGAAGCACATGGATTAAAATGGTCGGTGGTTGAGAGTCTGCCTGTTCCCGAACCGGTTAAGTATGCAGGTCCCGGGCGGGAACAACTGATTGCCAATTATAAGGTTAGTCTTGCCAATCTTGGTAAGGCAGGAATAAAAACCGTGGTGTATAATTTTATGCCTGTGATTGACTGGATACGTACCGATTTAAATTATAAGCTGGCCGACGGAACCTCCACCTTATACTTTGATAAAGTACGGTTTGCTTACTTCGATTGTTATATTCTGAACCGCGAAGGAGCAATTGGTGATTATTCGGAAGAACTGATGAAGCAGGTAAATGCCTTAAGAGAAACCATTACCCCGGATGAAATTGAGGCGTTGGTAACTACCATTATAGTAAAAACGCAGGGGTTTGTAAACGAGAATTTTAAAGGGAATGTATCCAGGCCGGTAGAGTTGTTCAGGGAACTGCTAGCCAGGTACAAGGGGGTAGATAAGAATCAACTGCGTGCTAATCTTAAATACTTCCTTGAAGAAGTAGTACCGGTTGCCGGGCAGTATGGAATAAAGCTATGTGTACATCCCGATGATCCACCTTACCCTGTGTTGGGGTTACCCCGCATAGTTGGAAACGAAGAGGACATAGCCTGGGTGTTAAATGCTGTCGACAGTCCCTCGAATGGATTTACCTTTTGTGCAGGTTCCTTAAGTTCCGGATTGCATAATGATGTTCTGTCCCTGGCCCTTCGGTTTGCCGACAAGACTCACTTCCTGCATCTTCGAAGCACTGAGGTGTATGCCGATGGAAACTTTCTGGAAGCCCCGCACGATCAGGGACGCGGATACCTGGTGGAATTAATACGTATTTTCGAAAAGTTACATCCGGGCTTGCCAATGCGGGTCGATCACGGTAAATTGATGCTCGACGACGCACAAAAGAATTACAATCCCGGTTATTCGTTTACAGGAAGAATGTATGCCCTTGCCCAGATTAGTGGAATGCTGGCAGTAGTGAATTATACTAAAAAATAGAATTATGGATTTATTTTCAATTAAGGATAAAGTAGCGGTAATTACCGGAGCGAGTGGTGTGTTGGGAGGTAGTGTAGCACGTAATTTTGTAAAAGCAGGTGCTAAAGTGGTTGCACTGGGTACGAAGGAAGAAAAAATAGCTGCCACTGTAAAAAAGCTTCAGACCGAAGGGGTTACAGTCATTGGGTTTGCCGGCAATGTGCTGGATGTACACAGGATGGAAGAAATTGCTGATGCGGTGATAGCGAAGTGGGGTAGAATTGACATCCTGCTGAATATTGCCGGAGGTAATTTGCCCGGAGCCACCCTGATGCCGGAACAGCGATTTTTTGATATGGAGTTAAAAGACTGGAACCGGGTAACCGAATTAAACATGAACGGAACCGTATATCCATCCTATGTGTTTGGAAAACGAATGGCCGAGAACGGAGAAGGAAGTATTGTAAACATAACATCCATGGCAGCCATGCAGGCAATGACCCGTGTGCCGGGCTACTCAGCAGCTAAAGCAGCCGTAGCCAATTTTACCCAGTGGATGGCGATGGAGATGGCGATGAAGTACGATGGCAAAATAAGAGTCAATGCAGTTGCTCCGGGATTCTTTATAGGCGAACAAAATCGTGCCGTTTTACTGAATCCTGATGGTTCTTTAACGGAACGAAGTCATAAGGTTATTGCAAATACCCCCATGCGCCGCTTTGGCGAGATTACCGAACTGGACGGAGCAGTTCAGTTTCTCTGTTCGCCTTCAGCATCCTTTATTACCGGAGTAATTCTGCCCGTCGACGGAGGTTTTGCTATGTTCAGTGGAGTCTGACCTGACTATTTTAAATAAAGTGTGCATTTTTTTAAAGATTAATTATATCTTTGTAGAAGGTTGAGATTAACATCTTTAAAACAGCACACTTATGTTTGGAATTGATTTATATCATACAGCAATTCTAACAGGTGAAACTATTCTCCTTTCGCTCTTCTTTCTGTTTGTTTTTCGTTTGCAAAGGGTTGTAGGCATTGGTTTAGTATATGCTATCCTGAGTATGATCGGTTATATTCAGGTTTACTTATCAAGTACAGTTTATTTCGAAATTGCACCGGGATTATTGATTTCTCCCGGTTCGGCAGTACTATTCGCGGGAATGATGTATGCCGTACTGATGTTTTATATTCGTGAAGATGCCACAGAAACACGAAGGTTAATCTTCGCCATGTTTGTATCCAATATGATAATGTCGAGTTTATTGATGGTATACGACTGGCATCTGGATAATTTTGAAATTGTAAATCCCAACAATTCTCACCTGAGCTATATGAATAATAGTGCCTGGGTGATGGCTGTCAATACCTTTGGATTAATTCTGGATGTTTTCCTGATTATTGTTATTTACGAAAAGGTAGCTAAGTTGATAAAAGCGCTCTATTGGCGGATTTTTGTTGCTATGGGATTGATGCAGATAATCAACTCTATCTTTTTCATGGGACTTTCCTTCTGGCATTCACCTGAAGTCTTTACCCTGATTTATTCTGCTATTATTGGCAAACTTTACACCGGATTGTTTTTCTCCGCTTTCGTTTATATCTACCTGAGGTTTATTGAAACGGATAAGTTCAAACCTGAAGTCTTACCCTATAAAGGAGTATTTCATTCCCTAACCTATCGGCAGAAGTACGAGATGATGGTGGAAGAAAAACAGGCAGTTCAACGTCAGGCTGCACAAGCACTTGAACTTAACGAACTAAAATATCAAACCCTTATACGCATGTCGCCGGTTGGAATCTTCCTGACAGATGCTACCGGCTATACTGTTTACGTAAATCCACGCTGGTGTGAAATTACCGGATTAACCATGGAGGAAGCACTTGGGAATGGTTGGCTGGATGCTACAGTGGCGGAAGACAGAGAGTGGATAGTAAAAGGATGGGATAAAGCAACGGTTGAGAGTAGCAGTTCAACAGTGGAGTATCGGTTTAAACGACAGGATGGTAATGTAACCTGGGTGTTGGGACAAGCTATTCCTGAAGTCGATAGTGAGGGAACAGTAGTAGGCTATGTAGGGACTATTACCGACATTACCCTGTTAAAGAATTTTGAAAGTGAACTGCGTAAAGCAAAAACCAAAGCAGAGGAAGGTGAACGTCTGAAGACCATGTTCCTGCAAAACATATCGCATGAAATCAGAACGCCGTTAAATGCAATTTGTGGTTCTGCAAACCTGTTGAATGATAACTATTTTTCTGCTGAACAAAAGGATAATCTGATCGACATCATTCAAACCAGTAGTGCGAAATTGTTAGCTATTGTAACCGACATATTAACTGTTGCATCCCTGGATACCGGTCAGGAGAAAACCATTATTCGTAAAACAGCCCTTAATGGAATATTTACTGAGTTGGAAGAAAAATACCGTCAGATGGCCGAACAAAAAGGGCTGGATTTTATAATTCAACCCGGACTATCTTACGAAGCATCTTTAATTCAGACCGATCGTTCAAAGCTGTTACGAATTTTGTCTAACCTGATAAGCAATGCCATTAAGTTTACAAACGAAGGTTTTGTTCAGGCAGGCTATACCCTGGAGGGTGATCAATTAGTCTTATACGTGAAAGATTCAGGAATCGGAATTGACGAATCACTGCATGAACATATTTTTGATAGTTTCCGACAGGCTGATACACATATTCAATATAACTTTGGTGGTACAGGCCTGGGATTATCGGTTGTTAAAGGGTATGCTGAGCTGCTTGGTGGATCAGTAAGAGTCGACTCAGCATTAGGTAAAGGCTCTGTCTTTTTTGTTAGCTTACCCTATACCACCTGAAAAAATTACTTAGGTTTATAAAAACAAAAAAACACTTACAGGATTCTGTAAGTGTTTTTTGCTTTTGCTCTCCCTCTTGGACTTGAACCAAGGACCCTCTGATTAACAGTCAGATGCTCTAACCAACTGAGCTAAGGAAGAATTTTTTTTCTCAAATGCGTTGCAAAAGTAATAGGTTTTTCTGAATTATGCAATATCTTTGCACAAAAATTTTGTAAAATTGTGTCCTGATTATGATGAAAAAAGTACTGGGGATGGGTAATGCCTTGACTGACATTTTATTGCAGATTAGTTCTGATGATGTATTAAATGAGTTAAATTTACCAAAAGGAAGTATGCAGTTGATTGATTCCGCAAAAATGAAGGAAATCCGTACTGCACTTGACTTTTCAAAAGCTGTAAAGGCGACCGGAGGGTCGGCGTCGAATACTATAAATGGTATTACTAAGCTGGGTGTAGCGGGAGGTTTTTTAGGAAAGATTGGCAACGATGAAGTAGGCGCATTTTTTCTGAGTGATTCGATGGCCAATGGGGTAAGTCCGCTGCTAGGCTATAGCGATACTCCTTCCGGCAATTGTACTGTCCTGGTGTCGCCTGATGGTGAACGCACACTATGTACTTTCCTGGGAGCAGCAGCTGAATTATCTGTCGATGATCTTACGGAAGACTTGTTCACCGGATATTCCGTTTTTCACATTGAAGGTTACCTGGTTCAAAACCATGACTTGATTCGCAAGGCTGTTCAACTCGCTAAGAAAGCCGGCTTGAAAGTGTCGGTCGACCTTGCCAGTTATAATGTGGTAGAGTCCAACCTGGAGTTTCTTCAGGAAATAGTAACTAAGTATGTAGATATAGTGTTTGCCAACGAAGAGGAAGCGCGGGCTTTCACCGGTAAGGAGCCGGAAGAAGCATTGCTGCATATTGCTGAGTTGTGTGAAGTTGCTGTAGTTAAAATAGGCAAACAGGGGTCGTACGTAAAGTCGGGTGATTCACGCTATACGATTGCTCCTTATTTAGCTAAGAGTATCGATACTACGGGTGCGGGCGACTTATACGCAGCTGGTTTTTTAGTTGGATTAGCTTCCGGCTATTCATTGGATCTGTGCGGTAAAATAGGGTCACTGGTTTCTTCGAAAGTTGTTGAAGTGCTGGGTGCCAAGATGGATCAGGAGGTTTGGGATGATATTCATTTACAGATTAACAACTTAGTTAGACACTAACATCTGAATTCTTCGTATGCAATCCTTTAAAATGTACGGTGCCGTTGTGTTGGCAATGGTCTTTTGGGCTTTTTCGTTTATATGGACTCAAATGGCTATTGAATCCTTTCCGCCGGTAACCCTGGTAAGTCTGCGACTGATACTGGCGAGTCTGATTTTATACGCTTATGCCCGTGCAACCGGTAAATTACAACGCTTACGCCGTGAGGATCTGCGTGGTTTTATACTACTTGCTTTTTTTGAGCCCTTCCTTTATTATATGGGCGAAACCTATGCGCTGACGATGATGTCGCCAACTCTGGTGTCGGTAATCGTGGCTACCATTCCCTTATTTGCTCCACTACTTGCTTACTTTATGCTTCACGAGCGAATTACCAAAAGTAATGTGGCAGGTATCGTTGTATCCATCATCGGGGTTTTATTGGTGATCTATGTGCCCGGTACAGGCATGTATGCCGAAATCCTTGGAATAGTGCTGGTATTTGTTGCTGTGTTTTCAGCTGTATTCTATTCAACAACACTGCGGCGAATTTCATCTCACTATACGATTACAAGTATAGTGCTCTATCAGAGTCTGATTGGTATACTCTTTTTCTTACCGGTTTTTCTGGTAGTTGATTTGCCTGTCGTCGATACAATGCAGATTACAACTAAGTCGCTCGGAGCCTTATTAATGCTCTCTTTGTTTGCATCTGTACTTGCCTTCGTGTTTTTCGGAGGGGTGGTGCGCAAGATTGGAATAGCCAAAAGTAATGTATTTGTAAATTTGATTCCGGTATTTACTGCCCTTTTTTCCTGGCTGCTGTTGGATCAGTACCTTACTTTTACACAATGGATGGGCATTTTGGTAGTAGTGCTGGGATTGTTTGTAAGTCAGTTAAACCGAAGATCGTTTAAATCTCAGAAACAAGAAATAATCACTAAGGTTACAGAATATTAGTATGTTTGTACCTTCAGTTAACTAATCATTAACCATGAAGCGTAAAATACATCCTCTTTTTCTACTTTACCAGTTATTGGTTGCCTACCCGTTAGTACTGATGCTGACATTGATTGTAGCGTTAGCCACTATAGTGCTTTCTCCGCTGTTTCCGGGTCACCCGATTTCGTATTTCCCTGCACGCTGGTGGGGGAGGGCAGTATGCTTCTTATTTTTCGTGAAGGTTGAAATCGAAGGCTTAGATAAAGTTGACCCGAAACGATCGTATGTTATTCTCGCCAATCATCAGTCTGTTTTCGACATTTTTGTAATCTATGGTTGGTTGCCCAACTTATTTAAATGGATCATGAAAGCTGAATTGCGCCGCATTCCCTTTGTTGGAAAAGCCTGTGAAGCTGCCGGCCATATTTTCCTGAATCGTGCGAATCCGGTTGCAACCCTACACAGTATTGAAAAAGCCGAGCGTCAGCTCATCAATGGTTTATCGGTTGTGATTTTCCCTGAAGGTACCCGTACCCATACCGGAAACATAGGAACTTTTAAAAAGGGAGCTTTCTATATAGCTGCCGATCTCAATTTACCCATCCTTCCGGTTAGCATCAGCGGAGCATTCGAACGTATGCCCCGTTCGTCGTTTCTTATCAAACCCGGTACGATCAGGTTGTGCTTTCATACTGCAATCAACGTTTCTGGCTATCTTCCCGATTCAACTTCCGAACTTCTAAAGCATACCCATGCCGTAATTGCCTCTGAACTCAGTTGATTGCCTTCTTTCTTAACTTTATAAGCCAGCAGTTTAGCGACTTATTTGAGCGAATTACATTAAATAATGTTAATGTTTAAATCTGCTTAATTAACTCAATCCGTCTAAAATAAAGCGTTTATAGATTTTTTTGTAGTAATATCAATTTTTACATAGTACTATGTATTGCAAGGTACTGTATGAATACATATATTTGCACCCGTTAAACAATTAACTCAATCAAATGATTTCTCTAACCAACATTAACAAAACCTATTACACGGAAGCTACTTCGCTTCACGTGCTCAAAGGAGTAGATTTGAATATTTACCCGGGTGATTATGTTTCTATCATGGGGGCTTCCGGTTCCGGTAAATCCACCTTGTTAAATATCCTGGGTATTTTGGATAATTACGACACGGGCGATTATCGATTAAACAATGTATTGATAAAAAACTTATCTGAAAAACAGGCAGCTCATGTTCGTAACGAAATGATAGGATTTGTTTTCCAGTCATTCAACCTTATCAATTTTAAGAATGCGTTGGAGAATGTAGCACTACCGCTCTATTACCGGAAGATAAGCAGGAAACGTCGCAATATAATTGCTATGGAGTACCTCGACCGGATGGGGCTGAAAGACTGGGCATACCACATGCCAAATGAAATGTCGGGTGGACAAAAACAGCGTGTGGCAATAGCAAGGGCAATTATTTCAGAGCCTAAGGTGTTGCTGGCCGATGAACCTACCGGTGCTCTGGATAGTCAGACCACCGAAGAAGTAATGCAGGTACTGACCGAATTAAACGCTGGCGGAATTACGACAATTATCGTAACGCACGAAAAGGCAGTGTCGGATATTACCCGAAAGGTAATCCACATTAAGGATGGTATGATTGGTAGCATCGAATCGAAATAAATCAGCAGCATGGATATTTTACAGGAAATATGGTCGGGCTTGCGTCACAACAAACTTCGAACAATTCTTACCGGATTGTCGGTTTCGTGGGGTATTTTTATCCTCATTATATTGCTGGCTGCCGGTAATGGGCTGAAGAACGGGGTTACTTCCAACTTCAGCGATCGTGCCACTAATACAGTACAGATATGGCCGGGCCGTACCTCGAAACCTCACCAGGGCTATCAGGCGGGACGAAACATGAGTCTCACCGATAAGGAAGTAGAGAAAATCGACAATGATGTGAATCAAATGTCGGACAGAACTCCAATTTCCGACAATTACCTCACCATTACGTATAAGTCGGAGTATTCAAGCTATTCGGTACGAGGTGTAACTCCTTTATATACTTCAGTTTTCAACCTTAAGTTCGACGAGAACGGTGGTAGGTTTTTCAATCAAACCGATATGAACGAACAACGCAAGGTGATTGTGCTGGATCAGAAAGTGGTGGATGTCTTGTTTAAGGATGAATCGCCTATAGGAAAGTTCGTTCAGGTAGGTCAGGTGATGTTCCAGGTAATTGGGGTGAACTCCAAAAAGGATAACTGGGGAGATGGTACTACCTATATTCCCTTATCAACCTCGCAGGTAATTTTCAATACGAATAAAAAGTACCGAAGCATTGCTATGACAGTGAACGGGATGACCACCATGGAAGAAAATGATACCTTCAATGTGGAATTAAAACGGTCGCTCGCACAAACAATGATCTTTGATCCGGAAGATACACAGGCCTTGTGGATACGAAATTCTCAGCGCGACTACATCGAGACCATGAATATATTTAATGGCATCACCGTGTTTGTATCCATTATTGGCATATTTACCCTGATTGCAGGTATTGTGGGTGTCAGTAATATAATGCTGGTAACCGTGAAAGAGCGTACCCGCGAGATAGGGATTCGAAAAGCACTGGGTGCTCCACCTTCTCACATCCTGTTATCCATCATTCTGGAGTCAATTTTAATAACTACATTTTTTGGATATATAGGTATGATGACAGGTATAGGGATTACCGAAGTAGTCAACTTTATTATGGAACAATCGGCAGTACAAAATCCATCGGAAACCGGAATGTCGGTATTTAAGAATCCGACCGTCGACTTATCCTATGTGTATTTTGCTACCTCTATATTAATCGTAGCCGGAATTATTGCCGGATATATGCCGGCTCGCCGTGCAGTAAGCATTAAACCGATCGAAGCCATGCGCGACGAAAATTAATACAACCATACTTATGTTTGATTTGGATAGATTCCAGGAAATCTGGATTACAATAACCCACAACAAGTCACGGAGCTTTCTCACCGCTTTTGGGGTGTTCTGGGGAATGTTTATGCTCGTTGCCATGGTTGGAGCAGGGGTTGCTCTCGAAAGGGGTATTACTTCGCAGATTGAAGGTTTTGCGACGAACTCCTGCTTTGTGTGGGAAAACAGAACTTCAGAGCCTTACAAAGGGTTTCGTAAGGGGCGCCAGTGGGAAATGCGTAACAACGATATTACGGTATTGCAGAATAATGTTCCTGAAATACAGCATATTGCACCAATAATATTTGGTGGAAACAGTGAGAATAATGTGTTGAGAGACGATAAGGCAGGGGCATTTTTTGTAAAGGGTAATTATCCGTCCTATAATGATATTGATAAGCAGAAACTAATTAAGGGAAGGTATATAAATACCATTGATATCGTAGAGAAACGAAAAGTATGCGTAATTGGTGAACGCGTGTACGAAGTAATGTTTCCGCACGACGAGGATCCGCTGGGAAAAAACCTTCAGGTGAATGGTATCTATTTCACTGTTGTAGGGGTTACCCGCAGTAATTCGAACGTGAATATCGGAGGTGATTCGCAGGAAACTGTTATCCTGCCTTTTACAACAATGCAACAGGCCTATAATATGGGCGACAGGGTTCATTTTCTTGCAATAACTGCGCAGCCTGGAGTCAAGGTGAGTGTGGTGGAAGAAAAGGTAAAGACGGTATTGAAGCAATCGCACGACATTGCCCCGCATGATAAAACAGCTGTCGGAGGTATGAACCTGGAAGATCAGTTCACCATGTTCCTGTACCTTGGAATAGGGATAGCTTCCCTGATCTGGATAGTGGGTACAGGTACCTTGCTGGCTGGTGCGGTAGGTGTTAGTAATATCATGCTGGTCACCGTAAAGGAACGTACCCGCGAAATCGGAATCCGCCGTGCTCTTGGAGCTACGCCGGTGAACATAGTTGGACAAATACTCACTGAGAGCGTAGTACTTACCATGCTCGCAGGTGTGTCGGGTTTGATGTTCGGTGTCGGACTTTTATCGCTGGTTGGTAAGGTACTCGAGCAGTCGGATGGTATGTTTAAGGATCCGCAAATTAGTTTCAGCGTGGGAGTAGGTGCCCTGATAATACTTGTGGTAATAGGGGCACTAGCCGGTTTTATCCCGGCAAACAGAGCCATGAAAATAAAGCCTATTGAGGCAATACGTGAAGAATAAACAACAACATAATAATAATTATCTACGAATATGAAAAAAGTCTTTAAATTCATTTTCATTGGCCTGGTTGTCATTGGAGTGATTGGTACTTTTGTTTTTCTTTGGCAAAAATCGCAACCTAAAGTTAAAACGTATGAGATTGTAACGGTAAGTACAGGATCCATTCAAAAAAAGACGGTTGCAACCGGGAAGGTGGAACCCCGCAATGAGATTCTAATCAAACCACAGTTGTCGGGAATTATTTCCGAACTATACCGTGAAGCAGGCGATCAGGTAAAAGCAGGTGATATAATTGCAAAGATCAAATTAATTCCTGATATGGTTAGTCTGAATGCAGCTGAGGCAAGAGTGGTAAGGGCTCAGCTTGGTTTCGACCAGACTGCCCGCAACTTTGAGCGTGATAAACAACTCTTTGAGGAAAAGGTTATTTCGCGCGAGGAGTTTGAAAAAAGCCAGCTTCAGTATAATAACGATCGTTCGGAGTTAAAGACGGCACAGGATAACCTGAGTTTGACACGCGACGGCATTACGAGCGATAAGACCCTTGTAAGTAATACGCTGGTGCGTTCAACGATCAACGGAACTATTCTGGATATTCCTATTAAAGTAGGAAACTCGGTTATCCAGTCAAATAACTTCAACGACGGAACAACGATTGCTGCTGTTGCCAATATGAGTGATATGCTTTTTGTAGGCAAGCTCGACGAGACTGAAGTGGGCAGGGTAGAAGCCGGAATGCCAATGGAAATTACTATCGGTGCTATTCCGGGGAAAAAGCTGAACGCTAAACTGGAATACATTGCTCCCAAAGGTACCGATTCGGGTGGTGCTATCATGTTTGATATGAAGGCTGCTGTAACCGTAACCGACGACATGTTTATCCGGGCAGGCTACAGTGCCAATGCCGAAATTATCTTCAGCAGAGCCGAAAATGTGATCACTGTTCCCGAAAGCTGCATTAGTTTCAGCGGCGACACGGCCTTTGTATATACCTTGCTAACCGAAGAACCGCAGGCTTTTGAAAAGAAAAAGGTAGTAACAGGTCTTTCAGATGGTATTAGTATAGAAGTGAAAAGCGGATTGAAGCAAGGTGACAAAATCCGTGGAACAGAAATTATCGAGAATAAACAGTCAAATTCCTAATGTCAATGAAGGCTCTACTTAACTTATTGATAGTTGTTTTACTCTTTTCGTCTTTCAGAGTGCAGGCAAACCCCAAAGTGCTTACCCTCGATCAGTGCATCGATTCGGCGCTTACCTACAACCGGAATATCCGTCAGCAGGAATTGTCGCGTTCGAGCAGAGAGATTGCATACCAACAGGCACGTGCCGATTTATTACCCAACCTGAATGCATCTGCTGGTCAGAGTTTTATGTTCGGTCGTTCGCTGATTGCTGATAATACCTATCGTGATGTGAATTCGTCGCAAAGTTCGTTCGGCATTGGGACTAATATTACCTTGTTCGACGGCTTGCGTATGAAAAATACGATCGATGCCCGCAGGGCTGAACTGATGGCTGCAAAAGCCGATCTTGAAAAGATTCAGGAAGATATTCGACTGAATGTTACGGTTGCCTACCTACAGGTGTTGTTGTTGAAAGAAAACAGTCAAACGGCTGTGAGTCAGATGGAACTTACCCGTCAGAAGGTCGAACAACAAACAGCACTGGTAAAGGCCGGTAAATTGCCGGAAGGTGAATTGTACGAACTCAACGCGCAACTGGCAAAAGAAGAATTAAATCTAACGCGTGTCGACACTCAATTGAAGCTGGCATTGCTGGACCTGGCACAAATCATTGAACTGTCCGATTTTCAGAATCTGGATGTTGAGATGCCGGCTGAAATGGCTGAGACAGAGCTGAAACTCTTGTCAGCTGATGAGGTGTATCGCTCAGCATTGCTCAGTCGCCCTGAACTTAAAGCAGCCGACTACCGGCTTCAGGGAAGCATGAAGAACGTTGAAATTGCCCGTTCTGCTTACTATCCAACCCTTAGTTTCGGGGCACAGATGAGTACCGGTTACTACCGTCTGAATGGTGTTACTAACAATCCGTTTAACGATCAGCTGAAGGAAAACCTGAGTACAAACCTTGGTTTTAGTCTGCAAATACCCATCTTTAATCGTTTCTCGACCCGTAACCAGGTGGCTAACTCGAAACTGGCTGTTGAAAACAGTAAGTTAGAGATAGAAAACACGCGGATACAACTTCGGAAAACGATAGAGCAGGCCTATCAAAATGCAGTGGCTGCGCAATCGAGATTGCTATCGGCACAGCGCTCCGAGCAGGCTTCGAAAGAAGCCTACCGCTACGCGGAACAGAAGTACGAGGCAGGAAGAGCTTCGGTATATGAGTTATATTCGGCTAAAGCAAATCTTACTCAGGCCATTTCGGAGTTAAGTCAGTCGAAGTACGAATATATATTACGGATAAATGTCTTAGAATTATTGCAATGAACGCAGAAAATATAAAGTCACAGATGCGAAAAGGTTATCTTGAATATTGTATTTTATTAATACTGAAAGAAAAGCCTTCCTACGCATCGGATATTATTGCTGAACTTAAGGAAGCTAAGCTGATTGTTGTGGAAGGTACTTTGTATCCGTTGCTCACCAGACTTAAAAATGCTGAGCTCCTTGATTACAGGTGGGAAGAGTCGACCCAGGGACCTCCCCGCAAATACTACGAAATGACCGGTAAGGGTCAGCTTTTTCTGGATGAACTGGAAAAGGCCTGGGATGAAATTAATTTAGTTATCAGTCGCCTTAAAAGTAATAAAATAGAAAGAGCATGAAAAAAACTTTAACCGTCAACTTAAACAATATTGTTTTCCATATTGACAGTGATGCATACGACGCGTTGCACCATTATCTTAACGAAGTGGAGAACCGTCTTTCTGAAAACGAGCGTCCTGATGTAATGGCAGATATTGAGGCCCGTATTGCTGAATTATTCTCAGAGAAACTGGTCAAAGGAAAGAATGTAATCAACATTGATGATGTAGATTCCGTAATATCTGTACTGGGTAAGCCCAATCAGTTTGCTGATGATGAAGCAGCGGATGCCGATACTAAAGCCGGTAGTGAAACTTCGAACGACGCAAGCTCCCATCAGGATAAGAAAACTTCCCGTAAGTTTTACCGCGATTCCGACAACGCCATCATTGGTGGTGTTGCTTCCGGTCTGGCAGCCTATCTGGGATGGGATGCAGCAGTGATTCGTATCATTTTTGTGATCCTGTTATTCCTTTCCTATACCACGCTGATTCCCATCTATATAATAGTATGGATTATCGCTCCGGCTGCCCGCACCGTGGCTCAAAAGCTGGAGATGCAGGGCGAACCCGTTACAGCCGATCGTATAAAAGAGGAAATCAATAACATGAAATCCTATGTGAATAGTGAACAGTTTGAACAAAAGGCCGCCTCAACCGGTAGTCGGGTGGGTGAAGTGTTCCGCGGAATCTTTAAGGTGCTGTTTGGTATCATAGGTGCATTTATGGCTTTCGTTGGCTTTATTGTATTGGGCTCACTCTTATTTGTACTTTCACTACTCATTTTTGAACCATCTGTTCTCACCGGAATATCGCCTGAAATTCATATGCTCACTTCTTCGCATGCAACCCTGATGGTAATTGCCATGTTATTGGTAGTCGGTATCCCTGTATTTGTGCTTATTTACGGAGCAATCCGTATTTTATCGGGTAAACGAAATTCAACCGGACCGCTCAACTGGATCCTCTTCCTGTTGTGGATAGTAGGTATCTTTATGGTGGCAGGCTTGTCGGCCCGAACGGTTGTGTCGGTATTACGGGGTGATGCAGATCGTATCAGCTTCTATTGGCATGATGATGTTCGTGAAGATTACACCACCCGTTTCTTGCCCATAGATGATTTCCACGCACTGGATATTTCGGGAAACATTAAGATCGAACTTACTCAGGATTCTGTCTTCTCGGTTCAGGCTACCGGCGGACCGACCGCTTTATCGCATTTGCAGACAAAGGTAAGCAATGGAGTGCTGAAAATTTATACAGATAAGTTTCACGTAAACCGTGAAGTTACCCTCTATATTGTGATGCCCGAATTAAGTGACTTATCGGTAAGTGGTACCAGCGAAGTGAATGGTTACAACCGCTTTACTGCCGAAAACCTGCGCATCCATCTGTCGGGTATGAGTAAGGCTGATTTAGACATACATGTTAACAAAGAGTTGAGGATAGAGCAGTCGGCCGCTACCGATTTAGACCTGCAGGGAACTGCTTACCGCATGAAATACAACAGTTCAGGAGCATCTCAATTTGATGCCGACGACCTGGTGGTACACAATGCGCGCATTGAAGGATCGGGAGCAGTAGATGTGTCGACCAACGTAACCGACTCGCTGGATGTAAGAATGTCGGGTGCTTCAAAGTTCAAAAACCGCTATCGTCCCGGTTATCATCACCAGGAAATTTCAGGCGCAGCAAGTGTGAGATTTAATTGAGCACAGACTCAAACCGCCCACAGCTGTAGTAAACAGAAAGACTTACGCCCCATGTAGAGCCGAACAGGCCCTTCATGGGGCGTAATTGCCCACATTTGTGCAATTATCTACCACATTTGTGCAATTTTTTTCATCCGGACTGCTCTATATTTGCACCCATGATAGTTAACCTCCTGATAGTAGTTCTTCTTGTAGTGGTGGAAGTTTACCTCTGCAGTAGCTCTGATATGAAGTGTGAGTTGCACTCGTCACAGCTGGTTGATTTTGAATTATCGGTGCTTCCTTTGCCCTATACTACAACTGTTTCTGTTAATATTGTTGACTACATACTGCTGCCGGAAGTATACGGCTTTTGTAATAGTGCATTTGCCGGTGGTAAGATCTATGGATTTTCCTACCGGTTTTCACGACTCAAACCTTCCTGAATCAGGTCCGCCTGCTAAGTTGCACTTTGGTTGTGCATTACTTTCCACACAAATTTCTTCTGCTTTTTAAATTCTGTTTCAGCTTACCAACCCCCTTTGGAAGCTTTAGGCTCAACTATGTATTTGCCTAAGCTAAATGGGCCAAACGACTTAGTTGTTTGGCCCATTTACGTTGTATTTACTCAGCTGAACGACTAAGTCAAACTGCTTTTTATACAGGGTGTAACTGGTCCGCACACGGGTTGTGACTGGTCCGCACACGGGATGTGACTGGTCCGCACACGAGATGTGGCAGGTCCGCACACGAGATGTGGCAGGTGCGCACACAAGGTGTGACAGGTGCGCACACAAGGTGTGACAGGTGCGCACACAAGGTGTGACGGTTACGCACACAGGGTGTGCTGACCAATCAGATAGGGTGAGTTTGCCTCCCGGGTGGAGTTAGTTCGCTTACTTTAAAGGGACAATTGTTTGGTAAGAGTCGGTTTGCTTATGTCCGTACTATTCAATAATTATAATTGCAAATGGTTGAAAATTTACCAAAAAGTAAATTTTGATAAGGTGATTAGTTCCAAAAATGACTAAAAAAGAAATTAATGATCAAGGCAGATAAGCAAATTGTATATTGATAAAGTGACAGGTTGTTGTTAGACTGTTACCTGCTATTATTTTTTTATATAAATAATCAGATGGAAACGACTACCTTAATCCGAATTGCCGGCAGCTTATAATCAGTAGGATAGAGCAGTTTAATATTTTCCGTTCCATAAAAAGCGCAACCAATCTCCAAGTTTTTTCTCAGCGTTGTTTTCCTGAACTTTCCAGATACGTGTATCTTTTAGTTCGTCGGGCATAAATTGTTGCTCAATAAAATGATTGGGGAAGTCGTGCGAATATTTATAATTTGTTCCGTAATTGAGTTCTTTCATGAGCTTTGTAGGTGCATTTCGTAAATGAAGTGGCACTGGAAGGTTTCCTGTTTTTTCAACCAGCGCAAGAGCTGCGTCGATCGATAAGTAAGCTGAATTACTTTTGGGTGAGGCAGCCAGGTAGACTGTCGTTTCAGCAAGTATGATTCGTCCCTCCGGCCAGCCGATTTTATGTAATGCATCAAAACAGGCATTAGCAAGTAACAGGGCATTCGGATTGGCAAGACCAATATCTTCTGCTGCCGAGATGAGTAATCGGCGGGCAATAAACTTCGGGTCTTCACCCCCGGCTATCATTCGTGCAAGCCAATAGATGGCAGCATCCGGATCACTACCACGTATTGATTTAATAAATGCCGAGATAATATCGTAGTGTATTTCACCATCCTTATCGTAAGCCATTGGATTCTGTTGCAGGCGTTCGGTAACCAGTTGATTGGTTACGATGATGCCATCACTTGTTTCGGCCGAACTGATTAATTCGATTATGTTCAACAGCTTACGGGCATCTCCCCCTGCATACCTTAGCAGCGCATCGGTTTCTTCAATACGAATATCTAATTGCTTAAGAACAATGTCGGTACTTAAAGCCCGGTGCATTAATTCAAGCAAGTCCTCATTCTCAAGTGCTTTTAACACATATACCTGACACCTGGAGAGGAGAGGCGTAATTACTTCGAAGGATGGATTTTCGGTAGTAGCACCAATCAGAGTTACCGTGCCATTCTCGACAGCACCCAGCAGCGAATCTTGTTGAGATTTGCTAAAGCGATGAATTTCATCAATAAATAAAATCGGACTAACACCCTGAGCAAACATCCGGTTTGATTTTGCCTTCTCGATTACTTCACGCACATCCTTCACCCCCGAAGTAACTGCACTAAGCGTGTAAAACGGTCGTTCAAGCTGATTGGCGATGATACGGGCAAGCGTGGTTTTTCCTACTCCCGGAGGTCCCCAAAGGATAAAAGAGGCGATACGACCCGTCTCGATCATCTGTCGTAAAATGGCATTTTCTCCCACGAGATGTTTTTGCCCTATATAATTATCTAAGGTGCTTGGTCGTAACCTTTCAGCGAGTGGTTGCATAGTTGTATCAAATCAATGGAAGCACAAAAGTAGAAAAAAATATAATAGGATAGTATTTGTTTTGAGGATTCAATTATTATTCCGATATTTGCAGGCTAAAAAATTAATTTTTATTTGAGGAAATGACAAACAAGGAAAACTGGCAGGAACGCCCTAAGAGAGAGGGTTCCGGTGCCGGCCGTGATGGTAAACCATTTGAAAAGCGCGATGTGAGATCGATACTGAAAGGTACAAGAGGAGCTGCAAAATTTAGCTCAAGTCAAACTCGTGACAATGATCGTCCGTCCTTTAAGCCGGATTTTAGTAAAAGAGATGAAAACAGACAGAATTTCGAACGCCGGGATTCCCGTCCGTATGAAAACCGCGATAACAAGCCCTATGAACGCCGTGATTCACGTCCTTACGAAAATCGTGATAACAAGCCTTTCGAACGCAGGGATTCCCGTCCATACGAAAATCGTGATAACAAACCTTTCGAACGCAGGGATTCACGTCCTTTCGAAAATCGTGATAATAAACCCTATGAGCGTAAAGACAGCCGTCCTTACGAACGCAAAGAACCAAGGAGCTTCGGGTCCGGTGAAAGCCGTCCCTACGAGCGTCGTGAGTCAGGACCTTATGATCGTCGTGAGTCAGGTGGTTATTCGTCCGATCGTCCGACTGATCGTCCGCGTTTCAAACCTCGTACTGAGGGAGATAATAACGAATCATTCGGTCGTCCGCGGGTGGCATTCCGCAAACCGGGAGAGAATTCAGATCCGAATTATGTAGAAACCCGCTTTGATACGCGTGAAGCTACAGGCCGTCGCCCCCGCATTCGTTCAGGCAATTACGACCCGAATTCCAAATACAGTAAAAAGAAACAGCTGGAGTACCGTCGCACCGAAGTCGACTTTACCAAACCAGTTCGCTTGAATAAATTCCTTGCTAATGCAGGGATCTGTTCACGACGCGAAGCTGATGAATTTATTCGTGCAGGAGTTATCACTGTTAACGGTGAAATAGTTACTGAGATGGGTGTTAAAGTAATGCACTCTGATAAAGTGATGTTCCATAACCAGCTGGTGCGTTCGGAGCGCAAGGTATACCTGCTGCTCAACAAGCCGAAAGATACGGTTACTACTTCTGAAGATACGCATGAAAGAAGAACCGTTCTTGATTTGGTTAAGAATGCCTGCAGTGAGCGTATATATCCGGTAGGTCGACTCGACCGTAATACAACCGGTGTATTATTGCTTACCAATGATGGTGATCTGGCTTCAAAACTTACTCATCCTAAGTACGACAAGAAAAAGATTTATCATGTAACTCTTGACAAACCACTGGAGATCCCTGATTTCGAAGCAATTCTTTCGGGTGTATCACTGGATGATGAGAAGATTGCAGCTGATGAGTTGAATTTCGTTAAAGATGATGACTTCCGTCAGGTTGGCATTCAGATACACTCTGGTCAGAATCGCGTAGTACGTCGTATATTCGAGAAGTTAGGTTATAAGGTAGTTCGCCTCGATCGCGTATTCTTTGCCGGATTAACGAAGAAGAATCTTCCGCGGGGTAAATATCGTTTCTTAACCGAACGAGAGGTAAATATGCTAAAAATGGGAGCCTACGAGTAAATTCCCTCAACCACTTTAAATACTCCCTTGCCTGCGCGAGGGAGTATTTTTGTTTTAAATCATTATGTCAACGAAAAGAACATTTTTTGGAAAGCTGGTACGCTGGATTAGAAACCTGGTGCTAATCTTTATAGTAGCGTCGGTAGGATGGACAGTGCTGGCCGGTTTTATTCCGGTATATGTAACTCCGCTGATGGTTATTCGTTCGGTGGAGGCTGTTTTTGATGGCAAGACTCCCAAAAACAGTAAAGAATGGGTGCCTATCGGGGAAATCTCTCCTAATCTTATACAGGCTGTTATTGCTTCCGAAGATAATTTGTTTATGGAGCATAATGGTTTTTCGATTAAAGATATTAAGAAGGCGCTTAAGCACAACAAGCAGGGTAAGCGCATCCGCGGTGGAAGCACCATTTCGCAGCAAACCGCCAAAAATGTATTTTTATGGCCCGATCGATCGTACCTGCGCAAAGGACTTGAAGCCTATTTCACTGTGTTGATAGAAGTGTTCTGGTCGAAGGAGCGCATCATGGAAGTGTACCTGAATGTAATTGAGATGGGGGATGGTATTTATGGAGCCCAGGCTGCAGCAATGGAATTCTTTGGTAAAAATGCCGACAAACTTACCCGGCGTCAGGCTGCAGCAATAGCTGTTTGTCTGCCCAACCCACGCCGGTTTAGTCCGGCAACCCCCTCAGCATACATCCGGCGCCGCACCTCTACCATTATGTCGTTAATGAACAAATTACCTCAATACAGGTTTGATGAATAGGTTGAGTTTTTACTCACTATTAATATTATATATACAATGAACAAAGCTCTCATATACCAGGATTGGGGATTAAAAGAATACAACGAAGCATGGCAGGAGCAGGAAAAACTCTTTACAGCCACCCTTGCTTTAAAACAAAAAGGTGAACCTACTTCCAATTATCTTGTGTTTTGCGAACATCCACACGTATACACACTGGGTAAAAGTGGAGATGAACATAACCTGTTGTTAAATTACATACAGTTGCAGGCTAAAAACGCCTCGTTTGTTCAAACCAACAGAGGTGGAGACATCACCTATCACGGTCCCGGTCAGATTGTAGGCTATCCAATTATTGATCTCGAAAACTTTGGAATCGGACTCCGAAGGTATATTGAGTTGCTGGAGGAGTCGATTATTGAGTTTTTAGCACTCTATGGATTGAAAGGTGACCGACTTGCGGGAGCTACCGGTGTATGGTTGGATTCGGATACTCCTAAGGCCAGAAAAATTTGTGCAATCGGGGTAAGAAGCTCCCGATATGTTACAATGCATGGGTTTGCGTTGAACATTTCAACTGATTTATCGTACTTTACCCACATAAATCCATGCGGTTTTACCGACAAGGGGGTGACCTCTTTAACCAATGAAACGGGTACTGTGATTGATTTTG
>JAQUYE010000065.1 GCA_028691965.1 Paludibacter sp.
AGCAGCTGTATTATTAGAATCAGATGGTAAGAAAGAGGAAGCTCTTAAAAACTTCCTGAAGATCAAAAACGAATATCCAATGAGTACCGAAGCTCAGGAAGTGGATAAATACATCGCTCGTCTGCAATAAGTTTTTTTATGGCTACACAGTACCAGAATCTTTCCGGATACGATCCCGACCTGATGCCTGAGGCGGAGGTATTAGAGCAGCAATCCTACGCGATAGCTGTAGCCGATTGGAATCCTGAGGTAACTCATGCTTTGCTTCAGGGCGCTATTGATACCCTGGTAAAACATGGAGTCGTGCGTTCTAATATTAAAATTGTGCATGTGCCGGGAACTTTTGAGCTTACTTTTGCCGCACGACAGTTGATAAGTGATAGTTTGAACCCATCGCTTCCATCCAATTATAATGCGGTTATTGTACTCGGTTGCGTTGTGCAGGGAGATACTCCGCATTTTACCTATGTTTGTGAAGGCGTAACCTATGGGATTGCACACCTGAATACAATGGCCGGAACTCCACCGGTAGTGTTTGGAGTACTGACAACTGCAACCATGCAACAGGCTACAGATCGTGCCGGAGGTATACATGGAAATAAAGGCGTCGAAGCTGCTATAACAGCTGTTAAAATGGCCAATATTATTTGGTAGTTTTGAAAAAACTACTACCTTTGCATCCGCAAACAAAAAAGTAGTAATTTGCAAGGTAACTAAGGGCAGTTACCAAAGTGGCCAACTGGGGCTGACTGTAACTCAGCTGTCTTTCGACTTCGGAGGTTCGAATCCTTCACTGCCCACAATTTCGTTATTTGCGGAAGTAGCTCAGTTGATAGAGCATTAGCCTTCCAAGCTGAGGGTCGCGGGTTTGAGCCCCGTCTTCCGCTCTTTAAAAGGATGGTGATTTTAATCACCATCCTTTTATTTTTTTATGTATACTTTCAATGCTTGTCGTACCTCTGGTACAAGAATGTAGAGTCCGATAATATTTGGAACTGCCATTGCCAGAATCAGCATATCAGAAAAGTCGACCACCGCATTCAGATGCAGCACTGCACCCATAACAGTAAAGAAAAGATAGATCAACTGATACACGCGGGTTGCCAATATTCTCTTTTTCCATTTTCGTTCTACAAAGTCACCCACTAAAAAATCAAAACTCTTTACACCATAATACGACCAGGATATAATAGTAGTGTATGCAAACAGCAGAATGGTAGGTAATAAAACATACGGAAACCAAGGAGATACTGTGGCAAATGCTGCTGAGGTAAGTTGCGTACCTGCAAGCTGATCAGGGTTGAGGTAAAGTCCGCTGGTAATAATTACAAGTGCTGTGATAGTGCAAACAACCACTGTGTCGATAAACGGTTCCAGTAATGCCACAAAACCTTCCGTTACTGGGGTTTCGGTTTTGACACTTGAGTGTGCTATGGCAGCCGAGCCGATGCCGGCTTCGTTGGAAAAGGCAGCTCTGCGAAATCCAATAATCATTACGCCCACAATACCTCCTTTAATGCCCGAAGGAGAGAAGGCTCCCTCCAGGATGGCAATAAATGCATCATCAATTCTGGTGTAATTGATTCCGATAACTATTAATGCCGAAACAATATAGATACCGGCCATCATAGGGAAAAGTTTATCGTTTACCCTGGCTATCCCCTTAATTCCACCCACTATTACAATTCCCGTCAGTAAAGCCACTATAAGTCCAAGCCATACTTCTTTGCCTTCGAGTGATGGGAAGGTGATGATGGTTTGTGCAATCATCTGGTTCGATTGAAACATATTGCCGATACCAAAAGCTCCGATACTCGCAAATACAGCAAAGAGAAAGGCGAGAACCTTGCCTGTTTTTGCCCATCCTTTTAATGCAAGCCCATCGCGCAGGTAATACATTGGGCCACCCGACACGCTACCATCGGGATTTAGTCTGCGGTATTTAACACCAAGCGTACATTCCACCAGTTTGGTGGTCATGCCCAGAAACCCTGCAATAATCAACCAGAAGGTGGCTCCCGGTCCCCCCATGGTGATAGCAACCGCAACGCCGGCAATATTTCCAAGTCCGACAGTTGATGCTGTTGCAGTAGCCAGTGCCTGAAAGTGCGAAATCTCGCCTGTGTGAGATGCCTTGTCGTATTTGCCGAGTACCAGATCAATAGCGTGCTTAAAGCCTCTTAAATTGATAAACCGAAGGTATATAGTGAAGAAGGTGGCGCCTGCAATAAGCCAGAGGATTATAAAAGGGATTTTTACAGGCAATTGTAAGCCGAGAGCTGCAAACGGATCCCAAAACAATACCTGATCAAGAAAAGTAACAATAGGTAGGAAAAATTGATTTACTGCTTCATTCATAGTAGTTACATTAAAAAAGAAAGCGCATGAATTTTGTTTTAATTGCTAAAACAGGTATTCATGCGCTTTCTGTCGTTAAGTGATGTCAGTTTTCATCAGCCACACTTTGAGTATCCACAATTCTTACAGGTTAGACAGCCCTCCTGGTATACCAGGGCTTTTTCACCACAATGCGGACAAGCTTGTTCCGAGATCTGAGTGCCATCGGGGATATACTTCTTAAGTGCCCGTTCGACTCCAACCTTCCAGGTGTTAATTGATTCGTTATCCAATTGTAAACCGGAAACCAGTTTAATTACCTGATCAATTGGCATTCCATAGCGAAGCACTCCCGAGATCAGTTTGGCATAATTCCAGAACTCCTTATCAAATTTATGCGACAGACCTTCAACAGTCGTTTTAAAACCTCGTTTATTTGTAAACTGGAAGTCGTATCGTTTATTTCCTTCTTCGTCTTTTACTTTGATAATTTTACCTTCCGTAACTGTTTTGGGCAATAAGATGCCTTCTTCGTCGTCAGCAAGTCCGGTAAAGATCTCGTAGGGACGACCGTCTTTAAGTCCTACGAAAGCAATCCATTTATCTTTGTTGTTCTGGAAGCGTACCACTTCACATTTAAGTTCTTTCGGACGAATAAGGCGGTCTTCATCGTAAGGGAAGCACACCTTCTTACCTTCATCTTCTTTTTTGTCGGTATTCGTAATCAACACTCCTGAGCGTGATCCGTCGCGGTATACAGTAACACCTTTACATCCGCAACGCCATGCTTCTTCGTACAGCTGACCTACCAATTCTTCGTTTACATCGGCAGGAAGATTGATGGTAACCGAAATGGAATGATCCACCCACTTCTGAATCCGGCCCTGCATCTGTACTTTCTTCAGCCAGTCAACATCATTAGCAGTAGCCTTGTAGTAGGGAGATTTTGCTACCAGCTCTTGAAGTTCTTCTTCGTTGTAGTGCCTAGTAGTAGAATGCCCGTTGGATTCCATCCAGGTCACGAATTTATGGTGGAATACTGAATACTCTTCCCATGAATCCCCGTTTTCATCGACAAAATCTATTCTGACATTCTTGTCGTTCGGGTTCACCTTACGACGGCGGGTATAATAAGGCATGAATACCGGTTCAATTCCAGAGGTAGTCTGTGTCATGATACTGGTGGTTCCGGTTGGAGCAATAGTCAGACAGGCGATGTTGCGACGACCATAACGCACCATTTCATCGTATAATTCCGGATCAGCTTCTTTCAGACGAAGGATGTAGGGGTTGTTTACTTCTCTTTTTGCATCGTATACAGTAAATGCTCCCCGTTCCTTAGCCATAAGTACAGAAGAGCGGTAGGCGGCTAATGCGACTGCTTTATGAACTTGTTCAGAGAAATCAGTTGCCTCATCTGTTCCATATCTGTAGCCTAAGGCTGCCAGCATATCCCCTTCACCGGTGGTGCCTACACCTGTACGACGGCCCTGAGATGTTTTCGTTTTAATCTTTTCCCACAGCTGGTATTCAGTGCTTTTAATCTCATCATCTTCGGGGTCCGAATTGATCTTATCAATAATCTGGTCAATCTTCTCCATTTCCAGATCAATGATATCGTCCATAATCCGCTGTGCATATCCTACGTGCTGACGGAATAATTCGAAGTCGAAATAGGCATCCGGTTTGAATGGATTAACAACATAGGAATAGAGGTTAATGGCCAACAGTCTGCAGCTATCGTACGGACACAGAGGGATCTCGCCGCATGGATTGGTAGAAACGGTTTTATAACCCAGGTCGGCATAACAGTCGGGCACCGATTCGCGGGTGATAGTATCCCAGAATAAAACTCCGGGTTCGGCTGATTGCCATGCATTATGTACAATCTTTTTCCAAAGAGCGTTGGCGTCAGTTTCCTTTGTATACCAGGGTTCATTTGATTCAATCGGATACTGCTGTGTATATGGTTCGTTGTTAAGCACCGCCTTCATGAAATCGTCGTGGATTTTTACCGACACATTGGCTCCGGTTACTTTTCCGCTTTCCATTTTAGCGTCGATAAACGATTCGGAATCAGGGTGCTTGATAGATACTGATAGCATCAGCGCACCACGTCGTCCGTCCTGAGCAACCTCACGGGTAGAATTGGAGTAACGCTCCATAAACGGAACAATACCGGTTGAGGTAAGAGCAGAATTCTTAACCGGTGAACCTTTCGGGCGGATATGTGACAGGTCGTGACCAACTCCGCCACGTCGTTTCATTAATTGTACCTGTTCCTCATCCAGTTTAATAATTGCACCGTAAGAATCGGCGTCGCTGTCGAAGCCAATTACGAAACAGTTCGAAAGTGAAGCAATCTGATGTTCATTTCCGATGCCGGTCATCGGGCTGCCCTGGGGGACAATGTACCTGAAGTTGCGGAATAACTCAAAAAGCTCTTCTTCCGACATTGGATTAGGATACTTCTTTTCAATTCTGGCTATTTCGCCTGCAAGGCGGTGATGCATGTCGTCGGGGGTTAATTCGTAAACGTTCCCGAATGAATCTTTCAAAGCGTACTTCGTCGACCACACCTTGGTGGCCAAATCGTCGCCCTGAAAAAATTTAAACGATGCCTCCTGAATCTCTTCGGTAGTGTATGTTCTGGTTTTCACGACAAAAATAGTTTGTTTAATTAGTTAGTATGTTTATTTGTTATTAATCAGATAGTTGTGTTAGCCTTGCGGCTTTGTAATTATCGGATACAAGTTTAAGCATATTTTTCTATTAAACAAACCTTCCTGAGCATATTTAGAATGCTCTACAGTTGAATAGTTTACTAAAACAATTTTTAATTTATTTGTAGATAAGCGTTTAGCTCCTGTTGAGGTTGGAAAAGTTATCCAAAAAAATATTTGAATAGACGCAAGTGTTGATTTTTTAGTTAACCTTATAATAGCCCGACTTGTGTAGCTACACCTTCTTTTACAGTGAAGATCAGTGCTTCGTGCTCCAATTCGGAAAGGATACTATCAAGGTGTTCGCGGTTGGTATCGGTAATAAATATCTGTCCAAAGAGGTCGGATGATACAAGACTCACAATTTTAGCTACCCGTTTTGCGTCCAGTTTGTCGAAGATGTCGTCAAGCAGAAGGATGGGCTTGAAGCCGTGAATTTTCTTCAGGAACTCAAATTGAGCAAATTTAAGCGAAACAAGGTAGGTTTTGTTTTGTCCTTGTGATCCGATTCGTTTGATGGGATGATCCTCAAGCAACATTTCCAGTTCGTCTTTGTGGATGCCCGAAGTTGTAAAACCTATCAACTTGTCGCGATCACGGGTTGCTTTCAGCTTTTCAACCAGTGATGGCTGTTCGTTGTATTGAGAAGAATAAATAAGGTCGACCTTTTCTGAATCGTTGGATATAATCGTATAGAAATGTTGAAAAACGGGGATGAAATCGGAAATAAACCGTACCCGTTCACTATGAATATAGTTGCCGATTGCGTCCAGTTGTTCTTCAAGTATATCATAAATAGACGAGTCCTGTTGTGAATCTTCCTTTAACAACGCATTTCGTTGCTTCAGGAGATTGTTGTAATTCATCAGGTACTGGAGATAGGTTTTGTTATATTGGGAGATTACCCCATCAATAAATTTGCGTCGTTCATCGCTACCACCATCTATCAGAATTGCATCGTCAGGCGAAACCATCACAAGGGGGAGTAGTCCGATATGGTCGGACAAGCGATCATATTCTTTTTTGTTACGCCGGAATTGTTTCTTCTGCCGGCGTTTCATTGCACAGTAAATGGATTCGGGTGTATCCATGCGGTTGTATTCGCCGGAAATCATGAAGAATTCCTCGCCGTGTAATATATTCTGAGAGTCGATAGAATTGGAGTGGCTCTTGCAAAACGAGAGGTAGTAGATGGTATCCAGAAAGTTCGTTTTACCCATACCATTATCACCCAGGAAACAGTTGATATTGGGGGATAAACGGAGATTCCCTTCCCGTATATTCTTGTAATTGATGATAGTAAGAGATTCCAGTTGCATTCTTCCTTTTCACATAATTTAGTGCAAATATAGTGAAAAAATAGCTACCTTTGCGACAATTTTGTGTTTTTTATCAACAATAGCTTACAATTTATTCGCCATGGCAAAGATTACTAAAGAAGATGCATTGCGGTATCACTCAGAAGGAAAACCGGGTAAAATTGAAATAACTCCAACCAAGCCCTATAGTTCTCAACGTGACTTATCACTGGCTTATTCTCCGGGTGTCGCGGAGCCTTGTCTGGAAATAGAAAAGGACCCTAACGCAGCTTACGAGTACACAGCCAAAGGTAATTTAGTAGCAGTGATATCCAACGGGACAGCAGTGTTGGGCCTGGGTGATATTGGTGCTATGGCAGGCAAGCCGGTTATGGAAGGAAAGGGACTACTGTTTAAAATTTTTGCAGGGATTGATGTGTTTGATATTGAAGTCGATGAAAAGGACCCGGAAAAATTTATACAGGTTGTAAAAGCCATTGCGCCTACCTTTGGAGGTATCAACCTCGAAGATATTAAAGCTCCCGAGTGTTTTGAAATTGAAGAGCGTCTGAAGCAAGAGCTGGATATTCCCATTATGCATGATGATCAGCATGGTACAGCTATTATTTCCTCTGCCGGATTGTTAAACTCGCTCGAGTTGACCGGTAAAAAGATAGAGGAGGTAAGGATTGTTGTAAACGGTGCCGGTGCAGCTGCCAATTCCTGTACGCAACTCTATATGCTATTGGGAGCGCGGAAAGAAAATATCATAATGGTCGATTCGAAAGGGGTAATAACTACCCGTCGCACAGATCTGAATGATCGCAAGAAGCCTTTCGCTATTGATAGTGATATGAAAACCCTGGCCGAAGCGGTGAATGGAGCGGATGTTTTTCTTGGGCTTTCAGTGGCCGGAGTACTTACAAAGGAAATGGTGATGACGATGAACGAAAATCCTATCGTTTTTGCACTTGCCAACCCTAATCCTGAGATTTCCTATGAAGATGCTCTTTCAGCCCGGAAGGATATCATTTTTGCAACGGGTCGTTCTGATCATCCGAATCAAATAAACAACGTACTTGGTTTTCCGTACATCTTTCGTGGTGCACTCGATGTAAGAGCCAGCATCATCAACGAGGAAATGAAGGTAGCTGCGGTGAAAGCCATTGCTGAACTCACCAAAAAAGCAGTGCCCGACGTGGTGAATGCAGCCTACAACCTAAAACGCCTTACCTTTGGAAGGGAATACATTATTCCGAAACCATTGGATCCGCGTTTGTTGACAGTAGTGGCACCTGCTGTAGCCCGTGCAGCGATGGAATCGGGTGTTGCCCGCAAGCAAATCACTGATTGGCAGTTGTACGAAAATAACCTGCGGGATAGAATGGGTAGCGATAATAAAATGCTGCGCCGCTTTTACGAGACTGCCCGGCAGAATCCGAAACGGGTTGTATTTTCTGAATCGAACCACCTGAACATGCTGAAGGCTGCTGAGGCTGCGCTGGCGGAGAAGATTTGTTTTCCTGTATTGCTGGGCAATGAAGAGAAAATTGCTAACATAGCCGCCGAGAATCATATTGATCTTACCGGCATAGAGATTATAAATCTTCGTCACGACCGTGAAGAAGGTCGTAGAATCAACTATGCTAAAACTTTATCTGAAAAACGGGGTAGAGAAGGGATGACCTTTGATGAAGCTTACGAGAAGATGTACGAACGTAACTACTTCGGAATGATGATGGTTGAAACAGGGGAGGCAGATGCGCTAATAACCGGTGTTTACTCAAGTTATGCCAACTCGGTGGAAGCTGCTAAAGAGGTAATTGGTATCCGTGACGGACTTAAACACATTGGTGCAATGCACATCATGAACACCCGCAAAGGTGTGTTCTTCCTGGCAGATACCTTGTTTAACAGACACCCTTCTACTGAATCGCTGATGGATATTGCTAAGCTTACCTACAGTTCGGTGAAGTTCTTTAATCATGAGCCTGTAATGGCTATGTTGTCGTATTCCAATTTCGGATCAGTTCAAAGTGGAAGTCCGGCCAGTGTACATGAGGTAGTTCGTCAGTTGCATGACACTTATCCCGAAATGTGTGTCGACGGAGAGATGCAGGTAACCTTTGCTCTTAATAACAAGTTAAGGGACGAGAAGTATCCGTTTACAAAACTGAAAGGAAAGACGGTGAATACGCTGATTTTTCCGAATTTAAGCTCTGCTAATACTGCGTATAAGATGCTGATGGAAATGGGTATGGCCGAAACGATAGGGCCAATTCAGATGGGACTTAACAAGCCGGTACATATTTGCGATGTGGAAAGTTCGGTGCGTGATATTGTAAATATAACAGCTGTTGCCGTGCTTGATGCAATGGTGAATGAGCAGCGTGAATGGAATAATAAAGCACAAGAGATGTAATTAGCAAAAATTACATCTCTTGTATTCGTTTTTAAGGGTAAAAATTATTTCTTTACCACAGCAGGGATTTGTTTCCCCCGTATTTCTATAAAAATTTCGGAGCCGGGTGTGGAATAGGGTAGTGTAACATATCCCATTCCAATCCCGGTTTTAGTACCCGGGAGCATGGTTCCTGAAGTAACATTTCCAATCACCTGGCCATCAGCAGTAGTAACAGGATAACCATGGCGGGGAATTCCTCTTTCAGTGAGTTCGAAGCGAACAAGCTTGCGGGTAAGTCCTTCCGCTTTTTGCTTTTCAAGCAGCGGACGATCGATAAAGTTTTTCCCTTCCACAAATTTCGTAATCCAACCCAGTCCGGCCTCCAATGGAGAAGTAGTATCATCGATATCGTTACCATACAAGCAGAAACCACTCTCCAGTCGTAAGGTGTCCCTGGCTCCCAGTCCGATTGGTTTTATTCCATACTCTTTTCCTGCTTCGAAGATAGCATTCCATATTGTCTCTGCATGTTCGGGCAGAAAATAGAGTTCAAACCCTCCGGCACCTGTATATCCGGTATTCGATATGATTACTTCCCGACAGCCGGCGAATTCACCCACAGTAAAGTGATAGAAGGGCACCGACGATAAATCAACCGGTGTAAGTTGTTGCAATACTTCAGTAGCCTTTGGACCCTGGATTGCCAGTTGAGCCATCCATTCAGAAGCATTATCCATTTCGACACCTTCTGAATTGTTCGACTGAAGCCAGTTCCAGTCCTTCTCAATATTGGAAGCATTTACAACCAGCAGGTACTTTTCCAGTTCGTAGCGGTAAACCAAAATGTCGTCGACAATACCACCTTTGCCATTAGGGAGGTAGGAATATTGAGCTTTACCCGGACTAAGCTTTGAAATATCGTTCGAAGTTACTTTCTGAAGAAAGTCATAGGCTTTCGGACCTTTAACCCAGATTTCGCCCATGTGAGATACATCAAATACGCCAACAGCATTTCGTACTGTGAGGTGTTCATCAATGATTCCCGAATATTCGATAGGCATTTCGTATCCTGCAAATTCATGCATTTTAGCCCCCAGGGCTCTGTGGAAATTAATAAAGGGAGTAAAGTTCATCGTTTTATGCGTTTTTAGTTGCCAGATTTTTTGCAATAGTAACAATTACCTGAGTGGCTTTTTCCATCGATTGAACCGGTAGGTATTCAAACCGGCCGTGGAAGTTGTGTCCTCCTGCTGAAATGTTCGGGCAGGGCAGACCCATAAATGACAAGCGGGCGCCATCCGTACCTCCGCGAATAGGCTTAACGATTGGCTTAATCCCTACTTCAACCATAGCTTCGTGTGCAAGATCAACAATATGCATTACCGGTTCCACCTTTTCGCGCATGTTGTAGTATTGATCGCTCATTTCAACCTGTGCAGTACCCTCACCAAATTCCGAATTGATTTTATTGATAAGGTGTTGCATTTCTTTTTTGCGGCGTTCGAACCGGTCGTGGTCGTGATCACGTATAATATAATGTAATGTTGATGTTTCCACATCGCCATTCATGGCTGTTAAGTGATAGAAACCTTCGTAGCCATCGGTATGTTCGGGGGTCTCATGACGGGGTAGCATTGAAATAAACTGATGGGCAATCCGCATCGAATTGCGCATTACATGCTTGGCATAGCCCGGATGTACATTCAGCCCTTTGATAGTCACTTTTGCTGAAGCTGCATTGAAATTTTCATATTCGAGTTCGCCCAGTTCACTGCCATCCATGGTATAAGCCCATTCGGCACCGAAAGCGGCTACATCGAAATGATCAGCACCCTGTCCGATCTCTTCGTCGGGTGTAAATCCAATGCGTATTTTACCGTGTTTTATCTCCGGATGTTGAATCAGGTATTCCATCGCGGTAACAATTTCTGCCAGTCCGGCTTTATCGTCAGCACCAAGCAATGTTGTGCCGTCGGTAACAATAATATCCTGACCAATGTATTTTTTAATCTCAGGATATTTTGAAGTTTCCAACACAATCACCTGTTCCTCGTTAAGTAAAATATCGTTTCCATCGTAATTTTTGACAATACGGGGTTTTATGTTTCTGCCGCTCATATCCGGACTGGTATCCATGTGGGCAACAAATCCAATAACCGGTACATCTTTGTCGGTGTTGGCCGGAAGTGTGGCCATGATATAGCCGTTCGTGTCAAGACTTACGTCGCTTAAACCGATCGACTTAAGCTCTTCGGCCAGGTATTGAGCAAAAATTAACTGACCCGGCGTGCTGGGTGTAAGATGGGTGTTGTAATCAGAGGTGGTGTGGAAACTAACATATTTCAGAAAGCGATCTACTATATTCATGTAACTGGTTGATTATGGATTTTTTTGATTTAACTTTTGTACTACGGACAAAGATAAGAGAAATTTGATACTTTTGCAATAGAAAGTAACGAAACAATAAGCTGATTCAGGTATGAGAATTGCAATCTATCCGGGCTCTTTTAATCCAATCCACAGAGGTCATGTTCAATTAGCCAACTACCTGCTCAACGAACAGATGGCTGACGAAGTGTGGATGGTTATTTCACCTCATAATCCGTTGAAAATGAGTAGTGGGCTGCAGGAGGAGCACCACCGGTACGAGATGACCCGCCTTGCAGTAGAGGGCATCCCGGGGCTCATCCCTTCAACCATTGAGTTCTCAATGCCTAAACCTTCCTATACGATCGACACCTTTCAGCTCTTACACCAACTTCACCCGGAACACGAATTTGCATTGATGATTGGTAGTGATAATGCATTGGTGTTTGACAAGTGGAAAGAGTACCGGAAATTATTGGATAGTGTTACAATCTATGTATATCCCCGCCGGGATTATTCCATGGAAGAAGCCTTGAAGCGCTATCCGGAAATGAAAGCCATCAACACACCTTATTACGATATCTCTTCAACTCAACTCCGGCATTGGTTAAAGCGGAAGGAAGATACCGGGGATTGGTTACATCCGGCTGTGCTGGAATATATTTCAAATCACAACTTATACTTCTGATCAGAGATACGGATTGTTTTGACTTTCGGCTCCGATGGTTGTTGACGGACCGTGACCGGGGTACACAACCGTTTCCTCAGGAAGTACCATTAGTTTCTCAAGTATCCCCAGTATTAATTGTCGGTGATTCCCTTTTTCAAGGTCGGTACGCCCTATCGACCCCCGGAATAACACATCACCGGCAAAAAGTACTTTGTTAGCAGCATCATGAAATACCAGATGACCCGGGCAATGACCGGGTACATGAATACAGGTAAGCTCCGTTGTTCCAAATCGAATGATATCACCTTCGTTAAGGTAATGGCCGATTGGTAGTGCATCTTCCACAACCGGAAAGCCATAAATAGTCCCCCCTTTCACAACTTGTTCCAGTAAGAATTCATCATCCCGGTGAGCATGGGGAGTAAGTCCGTAGGTTTCAAATAAAAACCGGTTTCCAAACTGATGATCGAAATGTAGGTGGGTGTTCAATACAAGCTTGAGTGTTAACCCTTCAGTTTCGATATAGTTTTTAAGTGCCTGTTTTTCCTGTTCATAAAAACAACCCGCATCAATAACTACCGCTTCACCGGTTGCATCACTTATTACATATGTATTTTCCTGAATAGGATTGAATGTAAACGCTTTAATTCGGAGTCCGTTCATTTAAAAAAGGTTTTAATATATCTTCGTATGTATAATATCCGGAAGGCTTGCCTGCCAGGTTCTCAGCCACAAATACCACTCCGTTTCCAAATGCCTCGCGCGATATCGACTCGTGCGTAAGACGAATAGTTTGGTACTTGAATCCAAAAATCACCTGGTGCTTACCCACGATACCACCGGCACGCACCGAGTTTATTTTGTTTTGTTTCAATCCGAGTGCTTCGGCCATTTTAAGAGCAGTACCCGAAACACCGTGTTTCTGCTTGAAATGTTCCTCAATAATTTCGATATCCACAAATGGAGCAATATTCTTCAAAAATTTTGCTGCAAAGATAAGATAATTTACTCCTAAGGTGATATTCGGTGACCAGAATACTACGGTTTTTTCAGCTAATTGCTTTAAGAAAGAGAGTTGTTTCTCTTCGTAATGTGATACGGCAGATACAATTCTTATTCCACGTTTAGCCGCTTGACGTCCATATTCAAAAATACCATCCTCAGATGAAAAGTCGATGATGCAGTCTACCCTTTTTTCATCCAGCAAGTTGTCGATGGAAACGGAGTTCATTGAGATTACTGTGCCATTGGAATCACAATTATCTACTTCAAGCACTTCACTAACAGTTCTTCCAGCTTGTTTGTTGGATCTTCGTAAAACCCATTCCAGTTCGAAGTCAGGGTGCTGCAAAATGACTGTAGCAACTGCTCTTCCTGTTTGTCCAAATCCTATTAATCCTACTTTCATATATTTTTTTTATTAGGGCATTTCAGCGGGTTAAAGTTTAGTCACCCCGACGACGATTCTTATCACAAGAATGCTAATCTGTTGAAACAAACATCGTTTTCAGGTCAGTTGTTTGTTTCTTAGTTGATTTTTCATGTTTTTTTAACCCCACAAGGTATTTAATCTACTAAATGTTCTATCTTTGAACATCAAATTTATAATCGATCAGGTATGAAAAAAGAAGACGAAGATTTATTGGTTTTCGACGAAGACGAGGCTGTAAAGTACATCATGAGTCATCTCCCGGAAGAAGTTAAGTCGACCATTGAAGAAACCATGGTTGAGTACGTTCTGGATGTTGTCTATGAATATTACGATGAAAACGGACTAATTGACGAAGACACCACCGAAGAAGCGAGCATTGATGAAGAAGATATGCTACGCTACATTCAGAAATGTGCTGTGAAAGATAAGATGAATCTCACCGAAGAACAGATTCTGATTATTCTTGAAGGTGAATATAAATATGGTCAGTCTCTGGGTATTTACGACTAACCTGCAGAGGATAGTTTGATGATGAAAGTACTGACAGGATTTATCCGATTGCTTTCGCCACTGCCTCTGTGGTTTCTGTATCGTTTTTCAGATCTTTTATTTCCACTGATTTATCACCTTGCCAGGTATAGGCGTAAGGTGGTACGTAAAAACCTTGTCAATTCATTTCCGGAAATGACAAAGCAGGAAATTCGAACCACTGAGCGTACCTTTTACAGGTTCTTTTGTGATTTGATGATGGAAACGGTACGTCAACTTACCATTTCAACGGAGGAAATGAATCGCAGAGTCACCTTTTCGGGAGAAGAGCTGATGCTTGATAATCTGCGCAATGGCAAAAGTGTGTTTTTGATGATGGGACATTATTGCAACTGGGAGTGGGTACTCTCCGGCAGTGGTTATATGCCTGAAGGCGTAGGCACCTATCCCATCTATCAACGGCTGAATAATCCCGATTTTGAAAAGCTGATGTTACAGATTCGCGGTAATCTGGGCGGTCAGTGTATCGAAAAGGATAATCTGGTCCGCACCATTTTT
>JAQUYE010000066.1 GCA_028691965.1 Paludibacter sp.
TCTTGTTCGATTACCTGAAACAAGTATATGTTTTCTGGATTGAATATGCAGGGATAGCCGGCTTACGGGTCGATACCTATCCTTATAATGATTTACCTACAGCGGCGGGGTTTATTCAGGCAATCCGAAATGAATATCCTGCCATGACTGTTGTGGGAGAATGCTGGTTGAATACCTCGCAGGAAATTGCGTACTTCATGTCGGGTAATACGAATAAAGACGGATTCGATTCGCGTTTACAGAGCGTGATGGATTTTCCCCTGGGAAATGTGTTCCAGCAGGCATTTACCGAAAAGGAAGGGTGGAATGAAGGATTAGCCCGTTTTTATATGCATTTTGCCCTCGATTTTGCCTATCCCCGCACTGATATGATTATGAATTTCCTGGATAATCATGATATAGATCGGTATTCGGAAGTGGTAAGTCAGGATGTACGTGTTTATAAAATGGCACTGGCAATGCTGGCTACCGTGCGGGGTTATCCTCAGCTATACTATGGCAACGAGATTATGCTCGGAGGGGTACGTGGTTCCTACGAAGGCCATCGATTCAACTTTCCGGGTGGATGGAAGGGTGATCCCCTGAATGCTTTTATGCCGGAAGCGAGAAGCACGGAACAACAGGAAGTATTCTCCTGGTTGCAACAACTGCTTCACTATCGTAAGAAAAGTCCGGTGCTTCATACCGGCGCTATGAAACAGTTTATCCCCGAAGATGGCATCTATGTGTATTTCAGGTACGATGCCGCTACTACAGTTATGGTAGTAGTAAACAATAACGAGGTGGACAGAGATATTCCTCTTGGGCGCTATGCAGAGATGCTTGAGAATATGCCTGCAGGTAACGATATTATTACCGGCGACCGGGTCGGCGATCTGTCAATACTTCCGGTAAAAGCTAAATCAGTACGAATCATTGAATTTAAAAAATAGTATGAAAACAAGTAATTGGTTTTTTGCCCTGACAGTACTGGTGCTGTCGGCTTGCAACCCGGGACTTAACGTGCCCCCGACCGATATCAACAATCAGAAGCTGAACTCCCTGCTAACGCTGGAGCTTGGTGAAAATACAGTATATACGCAGGATTTTATTGCCGATGTAGCTGTGATCGATTCGGTAACTGCAGTTGGCGAAGGCATTGAAGTAATGTTGTATGATAGTCGCCGGCTTATACGCGTTGATCTTACAGAAGACGCAGGTGAGTTGTTTGACCTACAACTCTGGATACGGGGAAATGCCTATTCAGTTCCCTGTCGTAAATCGGATAAGGTAAAGTATACCTTCGTATACGATCCGCAGGGAACTACGCCCGAACGTGTGCAGCTGGCAGGACAGATGAACGACTGGACTCCATCGGCTACTCCCGATCTGGTGCTGAACGAGCAGGGGAAGTACGAAACCGAATTATACCTTAGTCCGGGTACTTATCTTTACCAGATGAGCATCGATGGCGAACAGAATCACGACGTCGGCAACCCCCTAAAGGTCGACAACGGCTACGGAAAGTTTAACTCCATACTTCAGGTTCCTGGTAATCACGACCGTCTGCCGGTACTTATCACCCGCAAGGCTGAGCATCGTAAGATCTACCTCAGCTATCAGCAGGAAGTGCAGGAGTTGGCAGTTTACTGGCAAAACCATCGACTGCCCGATCATTTTGTTCGTTTCGGAAAGGGTGAGATTGCATTCGATATGCCTGTTGAAGCTTCAAAAGTGGAACGTTCCTACCTAAGGATATGGGCTTCCAACAGGTTTGGTGTGGGTCGCGAAGTGCTGATTCCGCTTCACAAGGGTAAACCGGTTAGTGATGCTGGTCAGTTAACCCGCAAAGATCCGCATACCCAGATTATGTACTTTATGCTGGTCGACAGGTTTAAGAACGGTTCGGTAAGCAACGACCGCCCAATGAACCGTCCCGATGTATATCCTAAAGTAGATTATTACGGTGGCGATTTGGCCGGTTTGCAGCAAGTGATAGATTCAGGATATTTTGAGAAACTGGGAGTAAATACCCTGTGGATATCCCCATTGAGTCAGAATCCTGATGAACCATATGGTTACTATGCCCCTAAAGACACAAAATTCTCGGGCTACCACGGCTATTGGCCGGTATCATCCTCGAAGGTAGATGATCGCTTTGGCAGTAATGATGAATTTAAGAAGCTCGTTAAACAAGCCCATGCCCGCGAAATGAACGTACTGCTGGATTACGTGGCAAATCACGTTCACGAACTACATCCGCTGTACCAGCGTAATCCCGGATATGCCACCCCGCTTTATCTTCCCGATGGCACCATGAATGTTGAAAAGTGGGATGAGCATCGCCTGACTACCTGGTTTGATACCTTTATGCCTTCCCTCGATTTCTCTAATCCCGAGGTAGTAGAGATGATGACCGATTCAGCCCTGTTCTGGCTAAGTGAATTTGAACTGGATGGATTCAGACACGATGCCTGCAAGCATATTCCGGAGGAATTCTGGCGCATGCTGACGTTGAAGATTAAAAAGAAATTTCCGGATAAAGCACTTTATCAAATCGGCGAGACCTATGGCAGTCCGAAGTTAATAGCCGGTTACCTGACTACCGGCATGCTCGACGGACAATTTGATTTTAATGTATATGATATAGCAAATACTACTTTTGCCGGAGTTAGTGGAGACCTCACCCGTGTGCAGGATGTCCTCCGTTCCAGTCTGTCGAACTACGGCCAGCACAACCTGATGGGTTATATATCCGGCAATCACGATAAACCGCGCTTTATGGCCTATGCTTCGGGTGATTTGTCGATGGGCGAAGATGCAAAAGCTGCCGGTTGGGAGCGTGAAATAGGAATTACCGACTCTACGGCCTACGATCGTTTGTTGTTGTTTCATGCGTTTAACCTTACTATACCGGGCGTGCCGGTGCTTTTCTATGGTGATGAAATTGGATTAACCGGAGGTAACGACCCCGATTGCCGGAAAATGATGCGGTTCGATGGATGGAACAACCGGGAGAAAGCATTATGGGAGAAGGTAGCCATCCTGAATCACCTGCGCAGGGCTAATCCGGTACTCATGTACGGTAGCTTTATTGAGTTGAAGAATAGTCCGACTGTATGGGTATATGCCCGAAAGTATTTCGACCGTGAGGCGATTGTTGTATTCAATATCAGTGAGCAATCTAAAAAGATTACTGTAAACCTGCCCGATTATTTTGATCAGGAAGAATTGCATTCCACGTTCGGACATACAGTGGTACGTTCAGGCAATGAACTTGTAGTAGAATTACCACCCTTGTCGGCCGAAATACTCTTGTAAGTATGAAATTGTTTAATGCCGTGCAAATCCGCTCGCTCGACCAGTTTACTGTTGAGCAGGAACCGGTAGCCTCTGTCGATCTGATGGAGCGGGCTGCCGATGCCTTGTGTGCTGCACTGGTAATAGAATATCCGTCGACAACCACCTCTTTTTATTGCGTGGCCGGTCCCGGGAATAACGGAGGTGATGCACTGGCACTGGCCAGGAAACTATGTGAAAAAGGGTATCCAGTAAAAGCGTATTTGCTTTGTACTAATTCGGGTTCCTCTGCTACAGCAGTGCTACCGTCCTCACTCTCTCCTGATTGTGCCGTCAACCGGCAGCGCCTGATTGACCGCTTTCCCGATGTATTGGCGGAAGAGTTGGCTGATGATCCCGGGTTGCCCATCCCGGCTGCTGATGCAATAGTAATCGACGGACTTTTCGGATCCGGATTGAATCGACCGTTGAAGGGTGCGTTTGCCCGTGTAGTGCAATTTATTAATAATTTGCCGAATCCTGTGATCGCTATTGACGTGCCTTCCGGATTAAATCCGGATGCTTGTCTCAAGCTACCCGAAAGTGCTGTGAAAGCTACGCTAACCCTTAGTTTTCAGTTTCCTAAGATTGCCTTCTTCTTTCCGGAAAACGAAGACTGTGTAGGGCGATGGCAGGTGCTCGACATCCGACTCCATCCCGAAGGGATTGCTCAGATGCCATCGTCTACCTTCTATTCAGAAGCACATGAGATGAGTTTGCTGTTAAAGAAACGAAGTCGCTTTGCCCACAAAGGCACCTGCGGGCACCTGGCCATTATTGCCGGAAGTAAGGGTATGGCAGGAGCCTCTATACTGGCTTCCCGTGCCGCATTACGAACAGGGGTGGGCTTGCTGACCCTTCACGGACCGGAATGTAACCGGTGTATAGTGCAGTCGGCCGTTCCTGAGCTGATGTTTGAGACCGATCAGTCGCAGGATGCAGTATCCGGGTTCCATCATTCCGATCGCTATAGCGCCATTGCCATCGGCTGCGGCTTAGGTACCCGAACGGCCACCGTCGAAATGATGGAGTCTTTTCTGAATCACCTCAACAAACCCTGCGTGCTCGATGCGGATGCCCTTAACATTCTTGCCTCAACACCCGCTTTACTCGCGAAGATCCCTGCCGGAAGTATTATAACCCCTCATCCGGGTGAGTTTGTTCGTTTGTTTGGAGTTGCTGACGATTCCTGTCAGTTGCTTGAGAAGGCTGTTCAGGCTGCCCGACACTATAATATTACAGTAGTGCTGAAAGGAGCATACACCAAAGTAGTTGCCACTGATGGATCGGTCTATTATAATAGTACGGGGAATCCCGGAATGGCAACTGCCGGTTCGGGTGATGTGCTTACCGGGATTATAGGATCCTTACTGGCGCAGGGCTATGATTCACTTACAGCAGCCCGGCTGGGAGTTTACCTTCACGGGTTATCGGCCGATTTATCACTGGCTTCCGAATCGGAAGAATCGCTGCTTGCCGGTGATATCATTTCCAGGCTCGGACAAGCCTTTCATGTCTTGCGTTCTCAATCCTGAGGATTATCCGTGGTAATTAACGAGTCCCTCCATCGGATCGATGGTAACAGATGCGAGTTCCAGCTGGTGTTCAGAAATTACTATTTCGAGTACATCTTTAAAATGCCAGGCAATAGAACCAACAAAGCCGATAGGTAGTTCGCGGGTGTTGTACTGAAACAGATTCCGGGTTATAAAGGAGTCGAATGCATCGTACACGAGGTTAAACAGCGAAGGTTCTTCCAGATGAGCGGCCAGAAAAGGAGTGAAAGAAGCCAGAAACCGATTCGGGAAAGGCTGTTTATACACGCGATCCAGAATTAATGCCGGGGTCAATTCATATTCGTCCATGAACTTCTCACTCAGCCAGTCGGGAAGCTGATGCTTCAGACAATCGCCTATCAATTGTTTTCCTAATGCTGCGCCACTACCTTCATCCCCGAGTATAAAACCAAGAGGAGATACGTTGTTGGTAATTTCATTCCCGTTGTATTCGCACGAATTGGAACCCGTACCCAGTATGCAGGCAATTCCACTGTCGTGTTGAAATATCCCTCTTGCAGCTCCCAGCAAATCACTCTCCACGCTTATGTTTGCAGCAGGGAACGACGATCGAAGAGCATCGGCAACCATTTTCTTTTTATCATCGAAAGCACAACCAGCCCCATAAAAGCAGAGTTCGTCAATCGGGTATTTGCCGACTGCCGGTAGAAGTGTTTGCTCAATTAACCGGGCTATTTCTTGTTCGGTCTGGTAAAAGGGATTAATTCCGCCGGTGCTGTGTTTTTTAGTTATAATTGTACAATCGCTTACATACCAGGAGGTGCGGGTAGATCCACTATCGGCTATCAGTTTCATTACGTATTCTTGCTGAAAATTTTATACAAACCTAAGAATTTTTTTTAGATGTTTGTGTATCTTTGAACTTTAAAATTTAAAAAAGGAAAGTATGACTTCCATCGATTGTTTTGTTCCCTGTTCGGATGCGGGTGCGGCTGATGATGTGCTGAAACAGGTTGACGCTTGTCCGCTGGTGCAACAAGTATACCTGCTGGTGAGGGAACAACAACTACCCGATAGCCAGGCTTCATTTCTGAATGTGGATGCTCCTGAATCGACTACTGCATTGCGTAAAATTGCTGACCTGGTACGTTCAGAGTATGTGTTGCTGCGTACCTCCGCTTCTCCCTTCGAATTGGGTCAGTTTGCTCTCGACCGAATGTCGCGGATAGCCAAGGATACCGGTGCGGCCATTGTGTATGCCGACTATTATAAGGTAGCAGAAGGCGTGAGAACGATGCATCCGCTTATCGATTATCAGGAGGGTAGTCTGCGCGACGATTTCAATTTCGGTTCCCTGTGGTTGATTCCTGCTGAGCTCTTCAGGAAGGCTGTGGCCGAAATGGACCAGGAATACCGGTATGCCGGGTGGTACGATCTGCGCTTGCGACTTTCACGTATGGGTGAGTTGGTGCACCTGAACGAACTGCTCTATACCGAAGTGGAAAAGGATACGCGTAAAAGCGGTGAAAAACAATTTGATTATGTAGATCCCCGTAACCGGGCTGTTCAGATTGAAATGGAGCAGGCCTGTACGGATCATCTTCGCAGGATAGGTGCCTGGCTGGAGCCGGTATTCGAAGAAGTGTCGCTGGAACAGACCGGCTTCCCCGTTGAAGCATCGGTGATTATACCTGTCAGAAACAGAATTAAAACCATTCGGGATGCGGTGGAGTCGGTGCTTATACAACAGACTACTTTTACTTTTAATGTGATTATAGTGGATAATTACTCCGATGATGGTACAACCCGTGTACTTGCTGAAATGGCATCTGCCGACGACCGGATTATTCATGTAGTGCCCACCCGAACCGATTTGGGAATCGGGGGCTGCTGGAACGAAGGGGTGTTTAACCGGCAGTGCGGTAAATTTGCTGTTCAGCTGGATTCGGACGACGTGTATCAGGATGAACACACGCTTCAGTCCATTGTATCTGCCTTTTATGAACAACAGTGTGCCATGGTGGTCGGTTCCTATACAATGACCGATTTTTCAATGAACACAATCGCCCCCGGTTTAATTGATCATCGTGAGTGGACTCCTGATAATGGACGTAATAATGCCTTGCGCATTAACGGTCTGGGAGCGCCCCGTGCTTTCTATACCCCGATTCTCAGGGAGTTGAAAGTCCCCAATACCAGTTATGGTGAGGACTATGCACTCGGACTGGCTATCAGTCGAAGGTACCGCATTGGCAGGATTTACGAATCGCTCTACCTTTGCCGGCGCTGGGACGATAACTCGGATGCATCGCTGGATGTTGTGAAGCTGAATGCTCACAATGCCTATAAGGATAAGATACGTACTATAGAACTGAAAGCAAGGATGAGAATGCGTTCTCTTAAACAACTATAGATCATGAAAAAGTTTTTTTGGTATGCTGTTATTCCGTTGCTGTTAGCAGCCGGATCCGCACAGGGAGCATAGCCGGAACATTCGGCTAAGATAGATGATATACTCGAAACCGGCCGGAACTACCTGGGGAAGCCCTACCGTTACCGTGCTGAAAGTGGCTACCACTTCGATTGCAGTGGATTTGTTTCACATGTGTTACTGCAGCATGATATTCGATTACCCCGATCTTCGAGAGAAATGATACATGCAGTTCGTAAAGTAGCATCCGACGACTTGCAAAAAGGCGATTTATTGTTTTTCAAAGGAAGAAATGCCTCTTCCAAAACAATCGGACATGTGGCCATGGTGGTCGACCCGACACCCGGAGCCCTTAAAATGATACATGCTACCAGTAGAGGAATAGTTATCGATCCGTATCCCACTCCTTTTTATGCCCGCAGGTATGTGTCGGCCGGACGAATTCCCGAACTGGATGCGGAGGGAGCCTTCGCTACCGGTGGCGGTTCATCAGCTGAACCCGAAAAAAGGATCTTACTTACAACCGATACGCTGATCGACAGGATAGAACAATCAAACCGGGGAATGGGTGCTGTTTCGGTATTTAAGCACGGTAAACCCGTCTATCAACGGCAGTACGGATTATCCTCTATCGAATTGCAGCGTAAGAATGACGAGTTGACTCTCTTTCGTATAGGATCTGTTTCGAAAACTTTTACAGCTACCATTCTTTTTAAATTAATGGAAGAAGGGAAACTTTCACTTACCGATTCGCTGGGAAAATGGTTTCCTCTGTTTGGGAATGCACGGACGATAACGATTCAACACATGCTGACCCATCAAAGTGGATTGTACAATTTTACAAACGATCCTTCTTACCTGGAATGGAATACCCGGGAATGGAGCCGCAAGGACTTGGTTTCCAAAATGCTGCTCTACCCGAATAAATTTATGCCGGGTACTCAAACCGAATACTCCAATACCAATTATGTGTTGCTGAGCTGGATTGCTGAGGATGCATCGGGCGAAAGTTATCCGGAATTATTAAAACGCATCATCACCGGTCCCTGTGGATTGACACATACCTTCAGCTGTACCGATTCAACTATGAAGGTAGCTGATTCCTATACCCTTAAGAAAGAGTGGGAGCGGGTAGAGCCGACACACGAAAGTATACCCCTCGGAGCAGGAGCGCTGGTTTCAACTCCGGCCGACCTCAACCGCTTCATATATGCCCTTTTTACCGGACAACTGATTAGTGAGCAGTCGCTCAAAACGATGACTACCATCAACGACGGAATGGGTATGGGTATTTTCAAAGTTCCTTTTTATGAAAAGGAAGCACTGGGACATACCGGTGGTATTGATGGATTTCAGTCGCAGTTGTTTTACTTTCCGGCCGATTCTGTTTCCATTGCATTGACTGCTAATGCAGTGTTGTATCCGCTGAATGAACTTTCGAAAGGAGTGCTGAGTGATGTGTATCATAAAGCCTTCGACTTGCCGGTGTTTAACCAGATCCTCTATTTGAGTCCCGAAGAGTTGAAAAAGTACGAAGGAGTGTACAGTGCAGCAGGGTTGCCGATTAACCTGACCATCCGCGAGAAGGATGGTATTCTTACTGGTCAGGGCACCGGACAGCCATCATTCCCGCTAAGCTGTACAGCACCTCACCGCTTTAGTTTCGAACAGGCAGGAATTACCCTGGAGTTCAATCTTACAAAGAAGCAGATGGTGCTGATCCAGATGGGTAATCGCTTTGTAATGACCAAAGAGGAAAGTGGGAACTAATCAGGTAATTTTACATTCAATTTATATTTTGTTTTTGGTGCGAATACATTCTTCTTTTCGTGTCAGGTTTCTTTACGTTCAAATTAAATAATTTTCAGATGAAGGGCGTATATACAATAATTTTATTAATTTTGTCAAATACCTTTATGACCGTAGCTTGGTACGGGCATTTAAAATTTGCTGAATGGAAGTGGTTTAGTAAATTGGGATTAATTTCTATAATTTTGATTAGCTGGGGGATAGCATTGTTTGAGTACATGTTTCAGGTGCCGGCTAATAAAATTGGATTTAATCAGAACGGAGGGCCGTTCACCTTAGTCCAGTTGAAAGTGATACAGGAAGTAATAACCCTGGTTGTGTTTTCGGTATTCAGTTTAGTTGCCTTTAAAACTGAAACCCTGAAGCCCAATCATCTTATTGCGTTTGTATTTTTGATACTGGCAGTTTTTTTTATGTTTAAAAAGTAAAATAGGAGATGATTTATGGAAAATGAAGTAACAAAAGAGATGTTGATGGAATGGGTAGACTCGCTGTTGCCCTGGTTCTTATCGAGTGGATTGAAAATTGTTTTTATTGTAGCAGGTGTTTTTATAATTAATTTAGTTGTATCACGGCTAATTGTAAGAGCCGTTCGGATAGCAGTTGTTGGTTCACAATACAGTTCGAAGGATGCAGAGCTCAAAAGAGAAAATACGCTGATTCAAATATTTAAAGCGACCTTTCGTACCTTGCTCTTTGTGGTAGCAGGTTTAATGATATTGAAAGAATTCGGGATAGACATCGCCCCCATGATTGCTGCAGCCGGTATCGCCGGTTTGGCGCTTGGTTTTGGCGGACAATACCTTATCCGCGATATTATTACCGGTTTGTTTATTATCCTCGAAAACCAATACCGAATTGGGGATGTGGTTAACTTCGACGGACTGGGAGGCTCGGTTGAAGAAATTACCCTGCGTAAAACGATGTTGCGTGACCTGAACGGAACGGTTCATCACATTCCCCATGGAGAAATAAAAAGGGTGTCAAATCTGTCAAAGGATTTTGCACGGGTTAATATGAATATTGGTGTTGCGTACGACTCGAACCTGGATCAGGTTATTGCCGTTATCAATGCCACCGGTACTGCGATGGCAGCCGATGCGCAATGGAAGGATGCCTTTATTAAACCAATTCAGTTTGTAAGGGTGGATGATTTTGGCGATTCAGCTATCGTGGTAAAAGCATTGGGTGAAACCCATGTGTTGCGTCAGTGGGAAGTGGCCGGTGAATTCCGGAAACGCCTGAAAGCTGCTTTCGATGAGGCAGGAGTTGTTATTCCGTTCCCGCAGACTGATATACATATTCATAAATTACCCGGAGCCTGATAATTGAATGAGCTATAAAGGTGGATTCCGAAAAACCGTACGAGTAGGAATTGATTTACTAATTAATTAATATCATGAAAAAGAAAATTCAAGGATTTGCAGTACTTCTGATTGCCGCTTTACTTTTTTCGGCCTGCTCAAATCGTTTAATAGGCCTCTGGCAGGTTGAAAATTACGAGATTATCTCCACCAGCAACGAAAGTGTAAAGGCAACTAATATTGGTACAGTTAACTTTCTTAAGGAAGGTACCGGGCATAAGGAGTTAAGTTTTAGTATTCTGGGGCTTAATCAACAGGACAGAGCCGACTTTACCTGGGTGCTGAATGAAAACCTGTTGACCATCTCGGGTGATAGTTCAGCCTTTGTTAAAACCTGGATTATTACTGAAAGCAAAAAGTCGTACCAGAAACTTCAGTCTACCGATGGCGCTCAACAGGTGCAGGTGATAGAACTGAAAAAGCTAAAATAAAAATTTACTTACTTCTTACTAGTAACTTTAAAATTTATACGTTATGAAACTTATCGAGGAATTTAAAACATTTGCACTCAAGGGCAACGTGGTCGACATGGCCGTTGGTATTATCATTGGTGGTGCGTTCGGAAAGATTGTATCATCCTTTGTGAGCGATATTATTATGCCTCCTATCGGGTTGCTGGTTGGTGGTGTTAATTTTACTGAGCTTAGCTATGTGATGAAGGAAGCCGTAGGCGAAACTCCTGCTGTTACCTTGAATTATGGTAACTTTATTCAGGTACTGATCGACTTCCTGATTATTGCCTTTGCTATCTTTATGATGATTAAAGCCATGAATTCGATGAAGAAAAAAGAAGTGGAAGCTCCTGTTGCCCCTCCGGCTCCTCCGGCTCCGACTAAAGAAGAGCAACTGCTTGCCGAAATCCGCGATTTGCTGAAGAAGTAAAACGGACTTAATATACATACAACTGCCATATTGGCGCTTGATTTTTCGCTTCAAGTGCCAGTATGGCATTATCTGTTTAGTGCTATTGAATGATTAGTGTGTTGTAAATCAGCAGTATAAAAGAAACGAGGATGTACGTGCTTCCAATTGGTACCTGATTTGATTAGATGTGAGCGAACAAGTAAATCAATAAAAGTATAACAATTTAAATAAAGGAGGATTTAGTATGTCACTTATTCGTTTTTCAAAAAATTATCCAACCGTGTTCGATCGTTTCTTTGACAATGATCTTTTAGACTGGTCAAACAGATCTCTTGCTCCGGCAACATCAACCCTGCCTTCGGTAAACATTCGTGAAACAGCTGATAAGTTTATTCTTGATTTTGCAGCTCCCGGTTTTACAAAGGAAGATTTTAAAATCGAGTTGAATCGTAATCTGCTGACAGTTTCGTCGGAGGTTAAAACTGAAAATGAAACCAAAGAAGGAGAAGAGTACACCTGTCGTGAGTTCAGTTACAAGTCGTTTAAACGTTCCTTCACACTTCCTGAGAGTGTAAATGGCGAACTGATCGGGGCAAATTATACAAATGGAATACTTTCTGTTGTTTTGCCAAAACGCGATGAGTTGGCAACTAAAGCATCACGGTTGATTGATATTAACTAAAAAGTAAAAAAGTGAACGAGCCGTCGGGTATACCGGCGGCTCTTTTTTGTGCAAAAAAGTCAGGTAATATATAAAAACACTCAGGTTAAACACAGTAGAAAGAAATATACAGGATGACTCAGCAGGCTTGGATTAATGCCTTACATTTGCTCAACTTTAAAGGAAGTTCAGACAATAATAAACCATTATTTTGAGAAAAAGAAGAGATCCTGGTCTGAATCGACTAAAACGACGGTGGTAGTCATCCTAAAGTTTATTTACACAATGCTGTTTTAACCTAAACCGTGTACTGTGAACGATTCAGTTGGTTTTGCAGTCGGGAAACCCCGGCTGCAGAACGGCTGATGAAGTCTGTTGTCGATCCCGCTGCCCTTTAATAATGCTTTACTGTCTCTGTGCCTTCTAATATACGTAATCCTGCCTGGGCAAGTGCTTTCATTTCATCTTCACCCGGATAAACAGCTACCTTGCACATGGGTGAAATCATCCGGGTAATATAATTAACTATCAATTCGTTGTAGGCGATACCACCTGTAAGAACTACGGCATCCGCCTTTCCCTCCAGTACAGCAAGCATCGATCCTATTTCTTTCGCAACTCCATAGGCCATTGCTTCCAGTATCATTCGTGCGTGAAAATCTCCGTTAATAGCAAGTTGATAAGCCACATTTACATCATTGGTACCCAGGTGGGCAACCAGTCCTCCTTTACCTACCAGCAGGCGCTGTATCTCTTCACGATCGTAGATGCCCGAGTAGATAACGCGGATCAGAGCGCCTGCGTCCATGGTGCCGGCCCGTTGTGGTGAAAAGGGGCCGAAACCATCGAGTGCCTGGTTGGTATCCACCACTCTTCCCTGGCGATGAGCAGCCACTGAGATTCCGCCACCCATGTGAGCAATCACCAGGTTCAGTGTTTCGTAGGGAGTACCCATGTCGGCTGCATACTTACGGCCAATTGCCTTGTGGTTCAGCGCATGGAAGGAAGATCGACGGGGGAACTGGGGCAGTCCGCTGATGCGGGCTACATCCTGAAGCTCGTCAACCACCACCGGATCGGCAATGTATGCCTTGCATCCGGGAATCTTTTGAGCAATCTCCTGCGCAAGGATGGCACCCAGGTTACTTGCGTGTTCGCCATTCAGTACCAGTCGCAGGTCGTTTATCATGCGTTCGTTTACCTCATATACACCCGATTGAAGCGGACGAAGGAGTCCGCCGCGCCCTACAACAATATTAATACTGCTGAGATCTATTTTTTCTTTTGTGAGGTAATCAATAATATGTTTTTGTCTGAACTCGTACTGATCCAGCACCCGGGAGAATTTCTGCAGTTCCTGAAGCGAATGTTTTACTGTACTGGCCAGTAGCACTGTTTCGTCTTCAAAAACAGCTATTTTAGTGGAAGTAGAACCGGGATTTATGACTAGTATTTTATACATGGTCGATATAACTTTAAGGCTTTATTATTTGGGGGCAGTCTGGTATAAATAAATACCGATAGCCAGGAATAACAGATTCGGGAGCCATACAGCCATCAGGGGCGACATGGCACCGCTGACGGAGAAGGAGGTAGAAAGCGTCGAGAAGAGGATGTAGATGGCGCTGAGCGACAGACCGACTCCCAGGTTGATACCCATTCCGCCACGCACTTTACGTGACGATAAGGATACACCCATCAGGGTCATTATGAATGCCGCCAGGGGCATAGCATAGCGTTTGTAATATTCATCTTCAAAGGCTTTCGTATTTCCTATCCCTCGTTTTTTAAGCCGGCCGATGTGCTGACTAAGTTCTGTGTTGTTGAGCTGTGCACTTTCACGGGAGGAGATGAAGAATTCAGCAGGCTGAATCATAATGGTGGTATCCATCTTATCTCCCCGTTGCAGGTATTCGCGCATGCCCTCAAAATCACGTTTCAGGTAATCCTGTATGGTCCAGTGATAGGCCGAGTCCCAGCTTATCGTTTCGGCAGTAAGGCGCGATTTTAGTTTTTTATCCTCAAATCTTTCGAGCGACATGCGGTAGCCGCGGTTCTGGCTAATCTCAAAACGCTCTATATATAGGATGATTCCCGGCTCAATTTCCATTTGAATGTTGCGGGCGTAATTGGTTTTGAACTTTTTAACGAAGGTATTTTCAAACTCCAGCAGTTCGGCATTCGAAGGAGGAATGATATATCCTCCCAGAAAGAACGACATTACAAAAATGATGGTTGCCGAAATGGCATAAGGAACCATCATAATAAAGGCATCATGTTTTTCAGCAGTAATTCCTGTCAAAG
>JAQUYE010000067.1 GCA_028691965.1 Paludibacter sp.
CAACCCGGGTCGGGATATCAGGATAATCGTTAATATTGGTACTCCCAAGCATGACAACGCCTTCGGGCAAATGCAACCGGACTCCTTCTTTCAGGAATATCGATCCGGAAAGGTAACGACCGGGTAGAAAACTGACAAGTCCCCCACCCTTTGCAGCGCAAGCATCAATAGCCTTCTGGATAGCTGCTGTATTCAGGGTGACACCATCGGCTACAGCACCGTAATCGTTCACTAAAAAAACAGTATTTCCGGTAGGACACTGACGCGCACCTACCTCGTTGGTCCATGATAAATCAGGGAGCTCAGCAGCTGTTGCTCCTGTAAAACAAGTCAACAACAGCAGCATAATCCCCGGTAGTAACCTGCCAATCATAGTACCTTCTATTTCTTAGCTTTAAGTTTCATTATTTCAATGCCGGTTTCAATGATCAGTCCGAGACCGTGCTTTTCGTTTTCACCTACCGGTCTCTTATAATAAAACGGCAGGTCGTCGGATATACCGGTACCAACGCAAACATTGGTAAAATGACCTTCAGAGGTTATCTGAGTAGATTTTAAAGCATTCCACCCCGCATGAGCAATTCGTGCGTAATCAGCATGAATCCAGCCATGATTAACTGCTTTGGCAATACCATATACAAACATGGCAGTAACCGACGATTCATCGTAAGATTCAGGTTTGTCGAGCAATTGATTCCACATTCCATTCTCGTTCTGGTAACGGGAGAAACCAACTATCTGCTTTTCCAGAATAGAAATCAACTCTGCACGTTTAGGATGTGTTTGTGGCATTACCTCCAGCAACATTCCCAGGGAAACTGTGATCCAGCCGTTTGCACGCCCCCAGAATGCAACACCATTGCGTTTCAGGTCGGTATAATAGCAATGATAAAACAATTGTTTCTCCGGGCACCACAAATAATCCGCAATCTGAATGATTTGTTTGGCTGCTTCGTCAAAGTACTTAGCCTCTCCGGTAAGCTTACCCATCTGCGAAAGCAGGGATACACTCATGTACACATCATCAGCCCAAACAGTCATTTCCTTCGGGAAAGTACGGCACAGGGTTCCGTCGGCCAAACGTACCTGACCTTCCATTACATGCCTGGATGCGTTATTAATGTATTCCCTGTATTCTTTTTTCTTATCCAGCTGATACACATTGGCTACTGCTGCTCCCATTGCACCGCAATCGTCGAGCTCCCTGAAGTTCCAGAGCTGACCAAAAGGCCAGTGCCAGTGCTTGCGATCGTTACGGAAGGACTTTTGAAAATACTCGTAATTGTCGAATGCAAAGGATACATGCTTGCGTGCATAGTCAATGTAGGCCGGTTCGTTAAGGTACTGACCCAGTCGAAGCATACTCATATCCAGCACACCATTGGAGTAATGCCATTCGGTAAGCGGACTCATAAACCGTACATCTTCACCCGCAGGTATCTCGCTGGTACTGTTGTAAACCTGTTTGGTGGTTACACCCACAAACTGAGTTACCGGTTGCTTAAGAATGTTATCAGCTACGGCACGGATACTGGCTTCGTCGGATAATCCCTGCCCCATAACAAGTGTGGGTAGTACTGCAACTCCCATCAACAGATTTCTAAAATGATTGCTCATATATTCAGATATTATTTAATTATTATTCAACTACAACGGGAATTAATTTAACTGCACTGGTTAATCCGGATGGAAGTACTTCCCAACCGGAATAGTCGGATGGACGGTACCTGAGATCGACCATGTTGATTTCATTAAAGTTACGCCACTGCACTTTAAGGCGATCCAGGTGTGCGATATGATTTGCAGGCAGGTTGGTAACTGCAACCTCAAGGGTATTGCGACCGGGCCGTAACAACTTGCCTACTTTAAGGGTAAAAGGCACTGCCCATGCAACACCTGCATCCTGTCCGTTAATACGAACCCGTGCACTTTCGCGTACATCGCCCAGATCAAGCAGCCATTCATCGGCTGCCATCTGCGGCAAATCGATTTCCAGACTATAAATTGCTGTCCCCCGGTTAATGCGTGCATCGGGATGATTGATTTCTGTCCACGAGCGGGGCTCATCAATAGCAAAGTCTCCTTCAATGGCCGGCACACTCTCTGAGAAGCGCAAGTTCCACCCCCGGTCCAGAGTCAGACTAACAGACTGAGGGCGAAGGTACTTCCATGCAGCTGACATAACATCAGAATTAAAAGTCTGTAATAAAATACTTCCACCGGAAACCAACTGCAAGCGAACCTGAACCTTACCATCCACTACGCGTGTTTTGGCTTTTCCCTTTTCTCCTGTCATGGGGTCAAACAACATCACCGACTGAGCAGGCACGCCAAGACTTACCCAGGCATCTGTATCTGTTGCTTTGAAGGATGCGATAAAGTAATGATGGCCGGTTGGGTTAACACGGCGGATGCAATGTAAACCATGCTCCAGCTTCATACTTTCAGGCTGAACGCCTGTTCTTTGCAGACTTGTAGCATACTCCGAACCGGTAATAACCCGGCCTTTCCCTACATTTGTAACTGTTAGTTTACTAAAATCACTGATTTGCGGGAGTCGGCGGATAAGTTTGGCTAACTGGCTCTTTCGTTGATTCAGCTTGCTGAAACCGGGTACGTCGTTCGGATAGTTTTCCATAAAAAGAATGGTCGCACCCTGGCGTGCCAGATTTATCAACTTTGCCAGTACGGTTGGTGGCATTCGTTTAACAGCCGGAACTATCAATGCCTTGTATTCACTTCCGCCACTGGTGACAAGTTTCTTATTTTTAACTACCGTACCTGACACGAAAGCATCGGATACATAATCAACATCGTAACCGGCATTATAAATTTCATGAATGGTCTTTATAAAGTTGGGTGCCCGCTCCTCCATTTTATGAATGTCGAACATCAGCAAACGCCCCGGCTGCTCACCCCACATATCATACACGGGTAAGTACACCAGAAAATCATTATCGGGCTTCCCCATCTGAAGAAAACTCTGACTGCGGGTAATGTAGTCGAAGAATGCAGGAGCATCCCGCCAAATGGTGTTGGTAGGCGACATATTAACTGAGGCATAGAAACGCCATCCCGGCCATTCAGCTTCTTTGGGAGAATAAGGCGTGCCATGAAAGTGCATGTGATTAACACCCGATATAAACAATAGATCCATATCGGGCTTACATTGAGCCAGTGAAGTACGGAAATGCTCGGTAAGCCAGGTGAACGACTCGCTGGAAGTAAAAGCTTTGCCTGCTATATGCGCAGCCGATGAAGCGTATTTAAGCATTGAAAGATCGGAATCATTACGCTTGGTAAGCGAATCGGTGCGGAGTCCTTTAATAGGAAAAGGCGATAGTCCAAAACCTTCACATTCGGGTATATCAACCGCAGCATAGGTATCAATCAGGTTAGCAGGTGAGCCATGTGCCTGGTTGCGCGTACGACTTCCGTGCGTATGTGCCCACGAAGTCCATTGTTCCGTAAAATTACTGAGAAGCAATTCGGATATCGTTTCGCGGTAATCAGAAACTATACGTGAAGTGATCTCCGGACGGGCTTCATCCAGAAATTCCGGGAAATAATCTTCTAACCGATATCCCCGTCGGGCATAAAACTCTTCTAACAGATCGGGTGTCCAGTCAGCCTGGTACACCTCATACGAATCGTTAAAGAAAACACCGGGATAGTCAACACCCGAGCTTTTAAACGCCTTATCGAATCGATTAAAATAACGCTTTACTGCCTCTTTATCGAAGTGATTCACTACATAACCTTCGCCACCGGGTGCTGCCCGTTTTACTTTTTGAAGCGTTTTACCGGTGTAGAGCACAACTATCTTCCAGCTACCTGCAGGAGCTTTCCAGTGTAGTTTTCCATTCTTACACAAGGAAGTGAGGTTGAGTCGTTTTCCTCCGGTTTGATAGGCCATAACACGACTCAGCCCGGCTACTTTTTGCTGACGAACTTCCTTAACACTGATATCCAGGGCTAGCTCTTCACCCCCTTCGATGGAGTATTCCTGAAAAATGGCACGGGTAGCAGCATCTTCCACAGTAACTTCCGGTCCGCCAAACGGCCAGCCGGTACCTGTATTCATAGCGATGGATACGCCCAGTCGTTTCCCCTCATCGAGTGCATGGTTGAGCATCTCCATCCATTTCGGCGACAGGTAATCAATATTATTGGCATCATTGCCTTTCACACCATAGATGGGAGTTATTTCGACGGAACCCAGTCCGGCCGACGAATACTCTTCGAGTGTGTAACTAAGATTAGCCTTATCGACCGCACTTCCTAACCACCACCAACGGGAACCCGGACGAGCTTCCGGATTTACAGCCGGCCATTCCTGAGCTATCAGACCGGCAGTACTAAAACCTAAGAGCAGAGAAACTAACAATTTCTTCATGATAGTAACACTTAACGTTTAATTAACCGGTGAGTAGAATGGTTCCCTTCAGCATTGGCTACATTCAGCAGGTATACTCCGGAGGCTTTGCCCGACAAATCAATAATCAGTTCACCGCTGGCATTGGTTGGATAAATGCCGGTCAGCACCACACGTCCGCTCATATCAGTAACCTGAATCTGAAGATCACCCGGCAATTCATCACTACGAAGAATAAACTGCCCATCGGAAGGATTATTTAATAGTGTGCTCACAAGCGTGGTTGACTCTACACCACTTACCAGCTTACTAATCTTCAATACACCAAGCGTATATAGCTCTGTTACATCCCATTGCAATGTATCTGGCAGTTCAGGGAATATCAGTTCATCAAACTGACCACTAATGGAGGTTGCATCGAATAATTTATATTCATCTCCTTCGGCAAAGGTGCCTACATAACTACTCACTTCAAGGGTACCTCCCAGGCTAAGTGCACCACCTACCTTCAACTGATCGGAAGTAGCATATCCACCTAAAACCTGCATGGATAAACGGGCTCCTGATTGAACTGTAAGGTTGGAATTAAAAGTTAACTTACCGGCAATAGTTCCTCCGGGTTGTAGTTCGGCACCGGTACCCAGCAGAGAAACATTCCCTACAGTACCCGTACCGCGCATTGTACCTGTTAAATTCAAACTTCCCGCGAGGGTACCACTAAGCACCATAGTAGCTCCGTTGGCCACCACTGCCGATCCACCAGCTGTACCGTTTAAGGTAAAGCTGGCACCAGATTGAACATTGACTGTGCCTGTGCCTAGTTTTCCGGTAACGATAAGTGACCCTTCGCTTACGGTGGTAGTTCCTGAGTTGGCATTCTGACCAGAAAGTGTCCATATACCTGTCCCAATCTTTCGTAAGGTAGTGACACCCGTAAAATTACCTGCAAAAACTCCGTTTGAGTTATTGCCACCGGCTTCTATCCCTGCATTGTAAATAACTGATCCGGCTACACCGGTTAGCATTCCCATTTTAATAGTGGTAGTACCATTATCAGCCGTTCCGTTTTTATAACACACAATCAGGTTATTAGAACCTAAATTAATGGTTGCATTCGGGAAACCCCTGGAAGTGTTTACAATAAACTTATCCTCATACCGCGAGTTAGCTCCGTTGGTGGTGATATTAATCCTGCCGCTGAACGCCGACCAGTCACCATTAATATATGCCCTGATAAAATCTGCTACCCAGTTAAGAGTTCCGCCTCCGGTTAGTGTTCCGTTGTATTCGCAACGTGCAGCTGCAACTACAGTGGCAGTTGAACGTTCAGGCACTTCAATGTGATGACTACTGGTCAGGTAAGCTCCTGAGATATTAACGGTTTCGAGGATTCCCGAATACATCGTTATTTTACGGCCCGGGCCATACGGAACTGCACCGGCAGAATTAAGTTTAATAGTACCTTCACGTAATACCGTTTCCTGCAGACCGGAATTACTGGTTCCGATGTTTAATACCGCAGCACCTTTCTTGGTCATTTTAGTACCTGTCAAAGTTCCATCCCAGAATAAACTTACCGGCACATTCAAAACGCCCCCTTGCGGTCCGCTGAACGTAATACCCCGTCCTGTTATTTCGTTAGCAGTACTGAATTGAAGAACAGCACTATCACTCAGAACAAGATAAGCGGGATCCGGGTTATTCGTCCCGATTCCTCCGTTATTGGTGGCTGTTGGCGGGTATTTCACATTCAGGGTACCACCTTCCAGCACCACCTTCCCGGTGAAGTCGTTACGGTTGTTAATATTAACGAGTCCGGTATTCTTTTTCAGCAACGACATGGTTCCCGTTAGCTTACCGGCTCCATCAAAAGCATAGGGCAAGGCACTGTTTATTTCCATGTGGACCGGATTGAGCGTTTCTGAGATGTTTATGGAACGGCTAGAGGCAACTGCCGGGAAAATAACGGTATCGTTTCCGACAAAGATTTCCTCTTCTCCATTCATCGACCAGTTTTTGGTAGATGCAAGGTCCCACACACCATTGGTACTTCCTGTCCAGCTGATTGTCGAAGCAGAACGAACTCCTTTCACGACAAGGAAAAGGGTTTTTGTTGATGCATCGTACTGTAGCTCAGCTGAAGTACCGGTAAGACCTTCAATCTGTATTTTACTAAGATCACCCGTAACAGCTTCGATCGTTGCAAGGGCATAGGAACCTGAAGCGAGTGCACCTTCCATAGGGTTAATTTCAACGACAGCACCTTCCTGCACATTCAAGGTACCGGTAAGCTCCATAAAATCGTTATTGCCATCGGGAGTAGCTGATAAATCATATACCAGCCGGGCACCTTCAACAAAATTGAAATTAGCTCTGATGGTCATTCTACCAACTTTCATCTTTCCTCCGGCATATATCCGCGCATTGTATTCGGTAGAGATTCCCCCTCCTGCAGTACCCGTTAATTCAAGATCAGCATGTCTTCGTATTTTCAAGGGTGAAGCTGACAAGGTATCGGTTATAATCAGAGTTCCTTCCCAAAGATCGGTTATTCCCGTATAACTATGATTACCCTGAAGTGTAAGCACTCCCTCTCCTATTTTATCCAACCACATAGCACCTGCTAACTCCCCGCTACCGGCAATGGTATAGTCCGACGACCCTGAAACAGTAAGACCTTCAGGCTCCACCTTTTCAGTAAGAAGTATATTCTTTTGAACACCACGTGCATCCAGCAATACGCACTGTCCGGTTGCGAAAGGAATATTTTCAGCTGTCCCGGCTATCAATGCTGCTGCATCATCGCCATCCATCCAGTTAGCGGTCGACGAATTCCAGGTAGCTGTAAGTCCTTTCCACACCTTCATTCCATTCGTGGTCTTCGCTACTATTGGCTCCGGGAAATCACTTCCCAGGTAAAAACTGGTATGAGGAGGTTGGTTATAGCCACACATCTGCCAGCAAATAGCCTGACGATAATGATGATCGTGGAGCAGCGTGTAGATGCGGTGCTCAGTAGGATGAGTAGTAGTGTAAATACGAAGGGCCATACTGTCCCGTCTCCACCAGATAGCCTCTTCTCTCCAGTCACCTATAATATCTGCCTGTAGACTGGGAGTTCCCTTTGTGTAATTGTTGGAATACGCATTTGCATTCAGCAGTGAAGTAACATTACCATACCCATTAAATTTGGTAATATGACCATAACCCACTCCCGTTGAAGTTGAAAATCCCGAATGATCGAGCAACTCCTTGGTAAGATCGCCATCCCAGTAGATTGTAAAGTTTTCAGCAACTCCAAAACTGTTCATTTGAACCAGGTCGGTAGCTGAATAACCGTGTCCGCCTCCCCATATTTCAGCTCCCTTGTATTTATCGCTTATATTACCTGCACATGCACGACCACAGTCACGCCCCAGGATATAATGATGTAAAATCTTACCATTAGCTGCATCCCTGAATAAAGTACCATACACCGGTGAGTTCTCTAGACAACTAAACACTTCCTGACCTTTACGATAGGGGTCCAGGTCACTCACGTGCATCGCATCACCGTGGCCCATTTGTGTAGAGTAAAGTCCCTTACCATTATCATCCACACACATCGAACCCCAGGTTATTTCATCCTTTCCGTCGCCGTCAACATCTGCAATCGTGTAATTATGATTCCCCTGACCAAAGTAGGCGCCTCCTGTTCCTGCCTTAAACTCCCAGCGGAATACAAGTTTTTTATTGACTATGTCGTAAGTTCGCATTTCAGTTTTGGTGTAGATACCCCGACCAATGAACAGACTGGGTTTAAGTCCATCCAGAAAAGGTGCACCAAAAAAGAACTTGTTCGCCCGATGACCGTAATTATCACCCCAATCTGTAGATTGTCCCCTTGGAATAAAATCCACACGGTCGAGTTCAACTCCAGTCATACCATCTACCAAAGATAGAAATTCCGGTCCGTCGTTCATAAAACCATCCGGACTGGCAGTTGCTCTGTAGTTGGTTTTACCATCCATATCCACATCGCCAATCTTTTTCCCGTCGCCAAAGACCGTTCCTTCGGAAGTACGTAAAAACACTTCAGCTTTTCCATCTCCGTCAAAATCAAATGCGGCGATGTTAATCTCCACATCACTACAGATATTCGGTCCCACGTCGATAGCCCACATAAACGTGCCATCCAGTTTATACGCTTCGAAAAAGCTATAATTTGTATTAGCTACACTCCAGTCTTTGTTTACCCTTTTCAGAATTATTTCCATTTCCCCATCCCCATCGAGATCGGCCGAAGTAGCATCATTCGGGATATAATTGGTTTTCCCGAGTGGTTTGAGATCCCGTAGCGGAATATCAATATAACCCGAAGTAATCATGATGGCCGGTTTGGAAGGTGCCGATTCTTTGTCGTTTTTTACGGCCGTTACTGTATATACCGAACTACTTGTTCCTGCAATATCCGTATAATTGGAAGCTCCGGCAGCTCCGGTTTCGTGAATCAGTGTGCCGTTTCTGTAAAGCCGATAGGAAGTCCCCTTGTATTCATCAGCAGGAATGCGCCAGTTAACGTAGACACCCTGCGATTGTTTCTGAGCTACAACACTGCGGTCCAGTTTTTCCATCGGACGCTGGGCATTCCCTTGCGCAACGAAAATGATACCTATCAGTAAGACGGCAAATCGTAATAAATTGTGTTTTAACATTGTATTAGAAATCTAAATAATAGTGTACAAAGAAACAAAAAAATCCGCGACTGCTCTATGTAATTAAATACGCAGGTATGTAAAGATGTACAAAAAATGAGTATGGAAACGATATAGCCATAACAGCTCTTGGGGACTAACCTATCTGTTACTCAGCACTTACGCGCTGTAAACTAAGCGACATAAGTCCAAGGATGACTTCATTTGCGCGTGCATGCAATGTTAATCGCTTCAGTTCCCGCTTTTCGTCGAGCTTTAGGTCCAGCAAGACACCGGCGCCCCCTGGTAGTGAGCGACCATACACCCCCGAAACAGCGAATTCTTTGCCTAAGTACTGACTGCACTTTCCTGTTAATAAACTAACCCGCCAATGCTTTTCACTTTCGAGTCGGAATGCTTTGTTGTCGGTATAAAAATCCTGCTCAATGGGACACCAGTTATCGGGGTTTACTAATCGTAGCGTGTCGGAAGGGCCATGGGTGTAATCAACAACTATCCAACCATTATCTACCTTATATTGCATGTGATTGGTAGTTCCGGCCATCATAAGATAAGCCCGGGTAGCAGTTCCGCTAAGTGGCACTGTTATACTATCGGGATAGTTGTCCCACAGCGAAACAAAGGCTATGTTTGGTCCCTGTTGCATGGATCGGAACACAACACCTGAGGGACCAGTGAATAGATTATCCGGAGAGGAAGCCCGTAACCCGCTGTCGTTGATAGTTGCAGTCAATAAGGGATGGCACCACTCTCCTATCCCCTGAACAGGAATTTGCAGGGTGGTATACGGTGAGCGGGGGGAAAGATACTGCTGTTTAAAAATCTGGTCGACACTTGTAGTCAAAAGGCTATCGATGCATACCGGCTCACAACGATCTGGGTCAACATCCTTAAAAGAAGGCTGACTGGTTGAGCGTACACCGGAAGCAGGCTCGTAATGTACCGGCCGGTACCATTCTGCACTACCCTGACTTATTTTACGAAATTCAGTTTTATCAACCAGTAGGGGATCGTTCGTTGTCACCAATTGTGGATTCGTATCCAGCAGTTTTCCATCTTCAACTAAGGTTAGCGTAAGCTCTCCGGTAGCCGGTACCCTAATCACAATTCGTGGCTGACCTATAGCCAGGGAATCATACTGATAAGGCACCGCTGCATTATTCACCATCACCTCCCGGATATGCTCCCGGGATACAGGCAGAATAAACTTCACCGCGAGAGCCGGCTTGAACCGCTGTTTAAGTTTATACTCAGTGGTGTAGGCAGTCTTGTTAAACGAATAACTAACAGTTCCGTTATCTATTGAAGCATGATTCCAGACCGAAGGAAAACCCGGTTGAATAGTCAGCTCCCCTTTCAAAGCGTCGGGAAGAATCCCGTATAAGCCCTGCACTATAGTGCGCGAAAGAATTCCGACAGGATCCCCAAAGTCACGATAACATTCACCCCTGGCTGCATCGTAATGACTTATCTGACCAATATTGCCCGGACTCTGACCGAGGTACATATTGTCGAGCACTGCACTTTTCAACAAATGAAAAGCCTCTTCACTTCTACCAGCCTGCCAGTAAGCCAGGGCGGTGTGGTATATCTCGGCAAGTGCCACATTATTTACCGACCAGCTATACGGCATCCAGGATGAACTGGAAATCACATGGTAATAATCCCCTGGCAGACCCGGAGCATTTACAGCTATATGAGGAATTGCTTTGTCAATGTAACGAGTTGCCTGATAAGCCTGAAAAGGATCAGCCAGCTCTCCATCGATGGCATGATAGATGGTCCATACGGCTGCACTTTCGTGTTTTTGCTGATAGCCCATAAAATCAATAAACTCCGCCCAATAGCCCTTATCGGATAACCACAACGTGTTGTTAACTGCACGACTGATTTTGGCTGCTTCAATCAGGTAGGGATTCGGGTCTTCACCTATCAACTCAGCGACTTCAGCAGCCATCCGGTTTGCCCGGTGATTATACGCTGATGCATGCGTAACACCTCCGCTGTTGTAGTATAAAGCATCAGAAGCCCAAATACAGGCATAGGCATTATACAGTCCGTCATCGTCGGGATCAAAATTGCGTTTCTCCCATTCAAGATGTAAGCGAAGTAGCGGCCATATCGTTCGGGCAAAAGCAGTATCGCCGGTCCATTTTAAATGCCAAAGTAACTGATCGACGTACACAAGGTTCATATCGTAGTGATGCATCTGATCGTTTCGTTCCGGATTACGACAGATATACCCATTACTATACATTGGAGTACCCCACACTTTGGCAGCACGGGCCATATTCAGACTACTATCCTGGTAAGGGTGCGAAAAGCGGGCAGGGACATCGGTAAGCTGTGAGGCAGCATAGGCTTCGAAATGACGACGGGATCGGTCGTGCCATCCCAGCACATCACCCGTGTAGGCAGCACGCCACCCATTCAGTGGCATACGCCAACCCACGGCACCGTGTTGCCACACCTGACCGTCCCATATTCCGTCGGCAGCAGTGGACAGGATACCACCCAGCGGACTAATCCACTTATCAGGAGTAGAAATGTGTAAGGTTGACGATAGTTCTTTTCTTCGTTGTTCGGCTGATTGAAAGGCTTGTTCAGCTGATAACACCGGCAATTGATCCGGCACCTTTATCCATATATAATAGTGTTGAAACTTGCCAAGACGGAAGCTTGCGTTTAGTTTAGGTCCGGTCTCATCAACTGACAAGGCAGCATTCTGAGGAAATTCACCTGTTAATTTTCCAGCTCCGTCCTTACCAAACTGAAGTGCGAAGGCAGTTCCGGTTATAGTAAACGTATTGCCTGCACAATACTCCGCTTTCAGTTCAAAACTATCGGCAGGGTCGACACCCAAATCACCATGCCTGCTGAATCGCTTGTTAGAGGCACCTCCGTAAACCGCCTTGAGCGCCAGATTGGCTGCAATAGCACCGGTAGTTATCCGCACCAGCATACCTTCACTCTCTGCAAAAGCAAGCACCTGAACAGTCAACTCCCCTTTTCCCAGCAAGGGATCGTTAAGTGAGTAGATACGTGTGCCTGCACGATACCTGCTCTCCACAAACAGCAGGTCGTTAAGAGCAATCGTTGTATCGGGGGATACAAGGGAGAACGACAGGTTTCCTCCCATACCGGGAAGATAAAGAGCGAACTCAGGCACATCGCCTGTTTCAATTCTAAAACCGGTGTTGGTACCGTACAATGCTCTGTTAAACTTCACCTTCCCGTTGTGTATCACCAGATCGTCACCTTCAGGAGTATAGCGAATGCTACGCAAATCGCCCACAGAGCTTTGAGCATTCAACACCAGGTTGAACACGATCAGCATACACAGGATACTCAGGTACCTCATTTCAACTTGTTTCGCCGGTCTTACGGCATTGGGTGCAACCCTTCCCATTTCACTTTCCATTTACCATTGGAAGGAAAGCCGGGATTATTCCCCTTTGATCCATCCCATCCGGCACACATCATAGCAACAGCAGTTAACAGTCCGCCGTTCCCCGGCAGGTAAACCCGTAGACGCGCATCCTGATAGTTATGACCATTGGGCAGGTAGGTGTTGGTACGTTTATCCATCAGCAGGGCGCCAACAGCTTTCTCACGATCTCCCAGTCGGGCGGCACTCATAGCCGTCATCGGATAATCCCAGCCCCAGGTTCGTCCCCAGTTCCAGTTATCCCAGATCCAGTTCAGGGTATTGCGCATATAATCAACACGCACCAAAGGTGTTTTAGGTATAATCCCCATTGCACCCAATACGGCCATATGGTCGGATGTAAACCGAATATCTTCGTAAGTATCAGGAGCCGATTCGGCTGCCAGGTAAAGTTTATCTTTATGGGCTAAGGGCGATAACTTGTCAATCACCTCATCCCATTCCAGGTTGCGTTTTTCACCTAAGCGTTCCCTCCACTTCTGAGCCGTTTGCAGCGCATAATGCCAACAGGCCAGTTCAAAAGGCGGATTAATGGTTTCTGCCGCACGCAGGGTTTCCTGTGCAGGAATTATACCTTTCAGCACATACCGCCCCTCGAGCATATCATAATCAGCAAACGAAATCATAAAGCGGGCTGTGGCATCCACCAGCTTAGCATACTTTTTCAGGAATTCCTCATCAGGCGAACTACGGTATACCAGTTCAGCAAGGTAGATAAGATGGGGTTGTTGCCAGATAAGAAACGAACCTACTTCCGAAGGAGCTTCCATTCCTGAAGGATCTGTCATCTTCATCCAGCGTACCCCATCAAAACCTTGTCGTTGAGCTATTTGAAGAGCTACAGGATAAGCCTTATGATACCATTCAAGTGTGCGGGAAAGTAAGTGAGCCCGGTTCCATAAAGCAAAATGCGATTGGTGCCACCAGATCATCTCCATATGAAACTTACCATACCATGAATTATAAGTTAAGCCGGTTTCCTGTGGAGGAACTGAGCCGGCACTTTGTATAGCCATCAGGTATTGCGACAACACCACTCTTCGTTCAAGTTCGTTGGCGCGTGAATCCCTGCATTCCGAAAAATCAACAGCAGCACCTTCGTTCCAAAAGCGGAACCAATACTCCTTTGCTTCCGAGGCCATCACTGCGTGTGAAGGAATAGCCGGAGAAGAAATGCCCGGAGTAAAAGCTACCGAGCAACTAAGGTCGCCGGCCTGTGGAGTAAGCAGGTAATAATGATCTGCCTTCTGTGAGAATGTTGCGTTTCCTTCCCATACTATGGTAACATAATAGGTAGTCTCATCCAGCCGACGCTCCAGCACGACCTGTTGGTCGTCCATCTTCACGATACGAGTAGTATGACGATTGATACTATTCCAGTCGCACCCATCATCCGAATGTGCCCCGGTAGGATATGGAAAGCGAAACTTCAGGGCCGGCAACTTTGTACCGGTAATTTTTGCAGAAACCACATCACGGGTCGGAGCTACCAGTGTTTGAACATTTATCCGTTGGTTTTGATAGGTAAAGGCACTGTGCAGTATTCCTTCCCACATATTCAGGGTTTGTTCCGGCTGCTCTACCAGCGCAAGATCGCTGATCTCAAAACCCATGATACCAAGGTGAAGGCGGTGCGGATTTACCCTGTACCAGTTGGCCG
>JAQUYE010000006.1:0-13373 GCA_028691965.1 Paludibacter sp.
CGGGTTACGACAACTCATTATCTTCACCTCCACCTATGGCGAAGGCGAAGCCCCCTCCTCCGCCACCAGGTTCGGCAAGCTCGTCGGCAAGCACCCGCAGTCGGGCAAGGTATCCTACTCGGTAGTTGGCTTTGGCTCAACAGTCTACGAACACTACTGCGCCTACGCCCGGGAAGTCGACCAGCTCCTCCGCCGGCAAAGCTGGGCAACCCCCCTCACCGAAGTCCACACCGTCAACAAGCGCTCGGTGACCGACTTCGCCAACTGGGCAGCAGTGTGGAGTCAACACACTACCCTCCCCCTCTCCGGCGACCCCGGCTACTACAAAAAAAAGTGCAGGAAATAAAAAGCCTGCACTTTTTTTAGGTCCGATAGGATTGCTGTTAACTAAAAACGGGTACATTTGCAGGTCGATAAGGCTAATTGCAACTAATGAAAAAGAAAACTAAAGAGAAACTGCTGAGTGAGTTTGGTAACCCAAAGTCAGAGTACTTTGATTTTGAACATATCGCCGCCTACTTTCGGAAAAAAGATCCTTCAACGGCTTTTCATACCCTATCCGATAAAACCTGCAACGACCTTGACTTACATGAATTATTCATGTTTATTGACCGTACCAACTCAAAAGTCGGGCAACAATATTTGTATAATCAGTTAAGGAATATTCCTGCCGACTCATCAGCAAACACCAGGCGGGAACGATTGTTGGATGAGTTTACGAACAATGCCGACTTCAGAATAGCTGTTCAGGGACAATTGAGCAAACTGAGCGACAGCGGAGTATATTATGTTGCTTCACTCTTTCAGGATGAACTTCTACAACCACCCAGGTGGTATTTTATGGTTAAGATCTTGTCGTTTGCCAGTGTGTTATCGTTTATACTGGCTTTTTTTAATCCGCTCTACTTTCTTGTGCTGTTAGGTTTATCGGTTATAAATATCGTTATTCACTTCTGGAATAAAAAAAACCTGTACTCTTATTATAGTTCTATTCCTCAACTGTCGAAACTAAATGGCGTTGCTCAGGAATTAGTTAAGCACAACATCCTGAAGGAGATAAATCCTCACTTACTGAAATCGGCAGGTGTTATTAATAAGGTCAACCACCGCATGTCTTTCTTCAATCTGGAAGCAGAATTACAAAGCGACCAGCGAATACTTTTCTGGGCTATGCTCGAACTGGTGAAAATTGTGTTTCTGGTTGAGCCGCTGTTTTTATTCGGAGTAGTAAAGCACATCGACACCAAAAGAAGTGAGATCGAAGATGTATTCGTGTTTGTTGGTGAAATAGATGCTATACAATCCCTTGCTTCACTTCGGCAGGGCCTCAGGCAGTTCTGTACTCCACAACTTATTGACCGACAGAAACGACTTGTTGCTCAGGAAGTATACCACCCTTTAATTGATAACTGTGTAGAAAACAACTTAACAGTAGCCGATAAGTCAATTTTACTTACCGGTTCAAATATGTCGGGTAAAACATCCTTTATTCGTACTATCGCTATCAATGTAATTACGGGACTGACACTTAACACCTGTTTTGCAGCACATTTTTCAATGCCAAGAGTACGTATCTATTCTGCCATACGCATCAGCGACGATCTAATGAACGACAGAAGTTATTATTTTGAGGAAGTGGTTACCATTAAGGAGATGATCGATAAAAGCAAAAGCGGAACCATGAACTTGTTTTTACTCGACGAGATCTTCAAGGGTACCAACACAGTCGAACGTATTTCTGCAGGCAAAGCCGTTTTATCTTCGCTGAATCAGGCCGACAATATCGTTTTTGTATCAACACACGATATTGAGCTGGCCGATTTATTAAAGAAGGAATATGATTTATACCATTTCAGCGAACTGGTCGACCATAAAACCGTCGATTTTGACTACAAACTGAAAGAAGGTAAATTAAAGAACAGAAATGCAATCAGGATACTTCAATTAAACAATTATCCGGAGAGTATTATTAAGGAAGCCATTGAAATATCGGAAGAACTGGATAAGAAAAACATGACTAAAATATGAGAACTTGTGTGTGCTTTGTGTGCACTTTTAGTTTATTATTGCAGTCGGTATCCTGAGACGATTTAAAAAAAAGTAAGTAACTATGAAAACCCTTCGCTTATTAGTTATTAGCTGTGCAATAGCTTTGTCGCTGCCTCTTTCTGCGCAAAACCATCAGACCTCGGAAGTGCTGGTGGAGTATGATGTATTGCTGGACCTTACCAGCCTGGTGCGCTACGATGCACAGTTATATTTCAATAGCAGCTATTCTTATTTTGCATACCGGCCGGCGAAAAACACGAAACTGATGGAGGAGCAGTTGGTAAGCGATAACGAGAATCGTATTGCGGTAGTGGATAGCAACCAGGTGGAGCTATCGGTCGACCGCATGTCGAACCGCCTGCTGGAAAAGAAAAAACCTGTTTTCTCGAAAAAACGCTATGTAATTGAAGAAGCAATTCCTTCGATAGAATGGATGCTTGTTGAGGAAACGAAAAAAATCAACGACTGGCTGTGCAGGAAAGCAACCACTACTTTCAGAGGGCGCACCTACACCGCATGGTATTGTCAGGATTTACCCTTCAGTTACGGTCCCTGGAAATTATCGGGACTACCGGGTCTTATTCTGGAAGCTTCCGACGAACGGAAAGAAGTGATGTTTACCATCCGTAAGCTGGTTGCACCTTACCGCATTAACCTGCCCGGCATAGATTCACCGAACGGAAAAGTGCTGTCACCCACCGAATATAAGCTCATTCAGCGCAAGGCAATCGAAGACTTCGAATCGCGCATGAAGGCACAAGCCGACCGGGATATCGACCTGAATATCAGTTATAGTATGAACGATATCGAACGGGAGTAAAATGAGACCGATCTGCTTCCTGTTGATGGTAGTACTGCTGAGGGGCCTGCCCCTGTTTTCGCAGTGTACGCTTAGCGGCACTATCCGCGGGGTCGACGAGCAGGGGGTGATGTTTGCCACTGTGGTGGTTCAAGCCGACACTGGCACCGAAATCGTTGCTTTTTGCACTTCGGATGCCGGGGGCAACTATTCCTTATCGATTGCTAAGAGCGGTAACTACACCCTTAGTTTCTCAGCCTTGTCGTTTCAGAAAGTAAGCATTCAGGTAGGGATACATCCCGAAGATACACTGATTCGAAGGGATGTTATCTTACCTTCGCAACCACTCGAATTGCAGGAAGTCGTTGTGGCCGCCGATCGACCCATCAGCTTTAAAAAGGACACGATCGTTTTTAATGCCGCCTCGTTTCGGCAGGGCGACGAACAGGTGGTGGAGGACCTGCTGCGTAAGTTGCCCGGACTGTCGGTTTCGGGTGATGGGAGGATTACCGTCGGGAATAAGGAGGTGGAGAAGGTAATGATAGAGGGCGATGATTTCTTTGAGAAAGGCTACCGGATGGTGACTAAAAACATGCCGGTGAGTCCGGTGAGCAAGATTGAAATACTGAGTCACTATTCGGCCAATAAATTGTTGAAAGAAATTGAGCAATCCGACAAAGTGGCACTTAATATACGACTTGACGAAAAGTCGATGGGACACTGGTTTGGCAATCTGTTGCTCGGCTATGGTGGCAAAAAGCTATACGATATACGAACCAACTGGATGAATTTCAGCAAACAAAATAAGGTGTACCTGCTTGCCAATGCCAATTCGGCGGGCTATACCTATACCGACTATATCGACCACCTGATCAACCCCTATTCAGCTGAAGATGAGGCAGTGGTGGAAGGCGACGAGTCGGCCGGGGCGTTGCTGTCGCTCGAAGGACACAGTCCCGATTTAGAGGGTAAGCGGGTTAACTTCAACCGTTCGGGACTGCTCTCGGCCAATGCGATTGTTACGCTGTCGCCACAACTGAAGCTCCGTACCATCGGACTACTCAACCGGGAAGAGAATGAATTTAATCGTTACGGAGAATTGAAGTATAGCACCGAAGCCGGAAGCTTTACGACCACCGACGCTCTGAACCTGAACACCCGCGCTTTGAGCGGAGTTGGGAAAGTCGATCTCAACTATGAAATCTCCGGGAAGCAGTCGCTCGCATTTTCCGGACAGTTCAATGCCGGCACTACCGACAACCGCAGCGACCGGGTATTCAATGCCGACTCCCTGGAAGAAGGGCTGACGGGACGGCGCAAACGCTCGGATGCACAGCTGGTGTACAGTTACAAGTATGCCGAAAAGAAAGTGTTTATCCTTGCCGCCAATTATATTAACGACCTGATACCGCAGCAATATTCAGCATCCCGGTTTTTATTTTCCGACTTTTTCCCTGTAGGCGGCGATGCAGTAGCGCAGCACAGCACCACCAGGATGCAGTCGCTCGCAGTAGAAGGCTTGCTGATGAATCGTCGCGCCAACGGCAACCTGCTCGAACTGCGTGTCGGCGCTCATATGCGCAACGATTCCATCCGCTCACGCTTTGAGATTAACGAAGGCAACACCACAGTGGATGCCCCTTTCAGCAATCAGGTTCGTTACCTCACCAACGATCTGTACGCTAAAGTAAATTATTTACTACAATTTAAGCGGTTGAGCCTGGCACCTGCGATCGGTATACATCAGCTGTTCACCACCTTATCGACACCCGACAACACCCTCAGCTCGCGCCCCTTCCTACTCCATCCTTCCCTTTCGATAATTTGGGAGCTGAACAACAAGCACCGCATTTCCACTTCCTACGCGTACACCGTCAGGATGAATACGGTGGATGAACTGTACAGCAACTACCTGCTCACCGATTTATACACCTTATCGCGGGGGACGGGAGCCATTAATCAATTCGCACAATCGTCGTCGTCGCTGATGTACACCTACGGAAGCTGGGGCGACCGCTTATTTGCAACCGCCTTTGTGCTCTACAACCGCGATCACGATTACCTGAGCACGAATACGCACCTTACGCGCGATTACCTCCTGTCGGAGCAGATAGCGCTGAAAGGTCGGAATTACCTGTTGGTATCATCGAGCATTAACCGCTACTTCAAATTTATTCGTTCCAATTTCAAACTAAGTGTCGACCTCTCGAAATCCGGTTATCAGAGTCAGCTTAGTTTTGCCGATACCGGCTACACTGCCGGCGACCGCTACACCAGGACCTTGCAGACCACCCGCTCGGAGAGCATGAACTACGGCGCCGAGCTACGTTCGGGATTCAGCGGACTGTTCAACTACCACCTGGGTTATAGCTCAGGCATCCACCACACCCGCACCACCGGACTGGCCTCGTACACCCGTAACAAGATTTTCGTTGACCTTACCTTCAACATTCACAAACGATTCTTGTTGATTTCGAAAACCGAGCGTTACGATTTCCGGCACAGCACCCAGCCCGGCACCAGCTATCTCTTCTCCGACCTGGAAGCACGCTACACGGTTATCGACAACAAACTGACCCTTTCGCTCACGGGGCACAACCTCTTCAACACCCAATCGTTCGTGAACTATTCGATGAACGACCGCAGCAGCTCCACCACCCTCTACACCCTCCGGCCCCGCATGCTGCTGGTCAAAGCGGAATATCGCTTTTAACACCCTCATATTAAATTACTTACTCGCCCCGAGAAAGGGTGAGGCGTAGAATGCTGTCTTCCCCTGAAATTGCTTGACCAAAAAAGAATCAAAAAAAATGGAAAAGCAAACATCGAATCTGACCGACAATATGGAAGGATTCAAACAAGAGCCAGTAGATTTAAAGAGATACGAAAACAGTTTTCGTCGTTGGTTAGTGCAAGAGATAGAGTCAAAAAAGATGAGTTGGCAGGAAGCGCGATCACGCTTTCAATTACCTTATTTTTTTGATCAGACTTATAAGGATTGGCAGCGTAAGTATTCAGAAGAAATCGTATTATCTTTGCCCCTTATGACAGCAGAAGAAAGAATCAACCTCAAGAAACTGGAAGCCAGGAACAAAGAACTTGAAAAACAGTTGGAATTGGCTCAAATGCGCTTAACGGCAGTCAATACGATGATAGATATTGCCGAAAAAGAGTACAAATTAGAAATTAGAAAAAAGTCTGGACCCAAACAGTAGACGTTCTGACACAGGTTTATCCGCGTACATCAAAGCGGGTTATCTGTGAACTGTTTGGGAATAGCCGTCAAGCTTGGTATGAGCGTAAGAAGCGGCTATCAGAATGGCAAATGCAAGAAGTATTTATACTCAAGCAAGCCAAAGAATTGCGGCAGGAACATAAACGTATGGGAGCCGAAAAGATGCTTTATCTTTTGTCCGATGTATTAATCGAGCATGGGATAAAATATGGAAGAGATAAGTTTTATAATCTCTTGGGTGAGCACGGCTTGCTGATAAAACGCAAAGGCAGAAGCAAAAGAACCACTAACTCCAATCATTTCTATCGGAAATATCCTAATCTGATACGTGATTTGGCGCTAAACTCTTCTGGGAGACTTTGGGTAAGCGATATAACGTATATCCGTACCACAATGGGATTTGTGTATTTATCGCTGATAACGGATGCCTATTCCAAAAAGATTGTCGGCTGGTGTCTTTGGCCGGATTTGACCAGCGAAGGTGCTTTGAATGCACTCAAAATGGCAGTTCAGGGCGAAGGGGTAAAGAAGAAAGAATTGATTCATCACTCCGATCGTGGAATACAGTACTGTTGTAATGATTATGTAAACTACCTCAATGGGTGTGAAATAAATATCTCTATGACCGAGAACGGTGATCCGTATGAGAACGCAATTGCCGAACGGGTGAATGGGATATTGAAAGCAGAATATGGTCTAGACGAAACCTTCAGTGACTATTTAACGGCAAATGAGGCTGTAAAAACCGCTGTTTATAAGTATAATAACAAACGGCCACATGCCAGCTGTGATTATATGACCCCCGTTGAGGCGCATACACATAAAGGGGAATTAAAGAAAAGGTGGAAGAAAAGGGAACTCAAATTTGCAGACAATTTTATTGAAATGCAAAGGTAGCCTGACAATCCATTCCATTCAAGGACAAGCCCCAAGGGGTTTATCATTAAATCTCCACCCTAAAGGGTAGTATTTAACGATAAATCCTTGCTTGGAATTACTTGTCAGACATTTTAGGGCATATCAAAAAAAAGGTCTGAGAAAAAAGTAATTAAAAGAAAGGCTGTATAACAAATCAGGGCGCTGATTGTAAAATGTAGTTGAAAACAGAAACAAGAAAAAAAGCTGTATCCAAAATCAGGAATGTAATCTTCATAGTGGATAAATCTAGTAATTAAAATAAACTATGAATGTTTAAACAGGAATGATATTTTATATGCAAATGAAAAACAGAAATTAGTAATAAATCTGTCAAGCTAATTTAGGACAAGACATGCCCCAACCTAACGCGAGCTACATTGCGAATGTAGGCGACGTGCATTGCGAATGTAGATGAGCTACATTGCGAATGTAGGTGGTCTACATTGCGAATGTAGATGAGCTGCATTGCGAATGTAGAAGGCGTGCATTGCGAATGTAGGTGAGCTGCATTGCGAATGTAGGTGAGCTGCATTGCGAATGTAGAAGGCGCGCAAATCTACATTGCCGATGTAGGCGGGCTACATTGCCGATGTAGGTGGGCTACATTGCCGATGTAGGTTCTGTTAGGTTCCCTGAGATCGCAATTTTGGCAGGAGCATTTGCGTAAAATGCGGCAAGCTTTTAAAGGAAATAATCGCGCAAAGTGAGTTGAGTCGTTAGATTAGGGATTTTAGGAAGTTGATTTAGGAGGTTTTTTAGAAAAAGTGAAGTGACACGCCTTTTTGAAAAGTCCCGGTAAATAAGCACCCCTATTTAATCATATTTAAAAATCACTAAGAATTAATCTAATCGCCTTTGAACAAATTAATATATATTAAATTATTTCATGCATATATGTCATTATTTTAAAATAAATAAATTACATTTGTAAGTCTATATATACAATATTAATTTCTGTATCTATACATGTATTAATACGACCTTTACTATGTTTTTAATTGATATATTGACTTATACCATGTATTTCCATAAAAACCATGTCAGATATATATGCTATTTATATTGTAGATACAGTAAGAAGAGATAAATATATATAATTGTTACCGCCAAGTGTAAGGGGACAGTGGCACTGGACAATTTGTTATATTAAGACAGAAAAAGGAAACGAAAGAATGAACAACCAACACATTTTGTGCCTATGATTGATTTGACTGACAGGCTTAATGAAAAAGTTTCATTTCAGAAAAACGCATTTGCTTCATTATCTCATGAATTAAAGATAAGTGATGTCTTAAGAGGGATTAAAGAAGAACGACTTAAATATATCGTTACGAACCTAAGGGAGATGATAGCAAATGGAGACATTGACTCATATGGAAATCATAAGAAAAAACTGCCAGGTGTTACTTTCAGTGGTACATTTAATGAAAAGCGGAGACGCAACAATTTAAAAACTTATAATAGAATTATTGTATTAGATGTTGATAAGCTAACAAGTATAGAACTAGAAATTAATAAAAAGATATTGCAAGAAGATCCTTATGTAATATCATTTTGGGAGTCTCCATCCAAAATGGGTCTTAAAGGGTTAGTATATCTTGACTATAATTTAGAGATCACAGATTTTGACTTTTTCCATAGAATTGCGTTTAAAAAACTTGTTGAATATTTCCAATCTAATTATAAAATTGAACTAGATGAAAGTGGCAGTGATACTACTCGATTGTGTTTTTTATCATCTGATGCCAATATTGTGATAAAGGACGATTGTAGTAAATTTCTAATAACTCAGCAAGATATTGAATATTATTCACCATCCTTGAAGTCTGTCACAAGCAATAAAGAAAAAGGAGTTAGAAAAACGAATAAGAAAGATGCTTTATTAAATGCTTCAGGAAAAAATTCCCCCAAATATAGACTTACGATCAAATCGATAATAAAATTCCTAAGCAAAAGAGATTTATCAATTACAAATACCTATGACAAATGGTATAGAATTGCATTTGCAATTGCAAATAGTTTTTCTCATGATATCGGGGAAGAATATTTCTTAAAACTTTGCCAACAAGACAAAGAGAAATATGACGAGATTGAATGTAGAAATTTATTAATAAACTGTTATGAAACAACTAATTCTGAAATAAAATTTAGCACAATCTTTTATTACGCACAAGAAATCGGCTATAAGCAAAAATCAAACAAAGGAGACGGTAGCGAAGGTGTTTAGACATTTAGTCTTTACGCACATATTAACTTGCATATCAGCACAAAGCACATGTAAGTTTAGCACTTTAATTATTTGTTCAGTATGGTTAACATTTACAAGCAACCATCTCCTTTTTTAAAAGTATTATGAAAACACTAGATGAATACATAGACGATAAAAACATTGTTTTTTATCTATGTCGTATCAGAGCTAAAATTGCGAAGAGTCGCAATAAAGATCATTTGATACACCTAATTTCTAGCGACTCATTTTACAATTATCATAAAAAGCCAATAAGTGCTAATGAGAAGGAAATCTGTAGTCTTTTTCCTAGTAGAAAAAAATGGAAAAAATTAGGAGAGAAAAATCGTTATAAAAAAGGGAAAAAGCTTAACTCTCTTGAAAAAAACGTTCGCTCTTTGCAAATTACAATCAAATGGTATCGGGTTAATGAACCCGAAGCAGAATTTCTGAAAAGATTAGATTCGTTTGTATTGTCTATTCAAGAAAGTATTGCTGACAGTAATTATTGTATTTCCAAGCCTGAGACTTACCCAAAAAAGAAAGACAAAGTCGAAAGGGAACAGACAATTTGTCGTCCTATCTCAATATTCAATCTTCGAGATAGAATTATTATTTGCTTAGTAAATAAGTACTTTACCGATTTATTTGATGGTTTTTTCTTTAAAAACTCAATGGCTTTTCGAGCTGTGAAGAAAGTTGATGGCACATCAAAAAGTATTACACACCATGATGCTATAAAAGCCATCCTTGAATACAAGGATGAAAATAAAGAAAAGAATCTATGGGTTTCAGAATGCGACATGAAAAAATTCTATGACACAGTAAATCACTCTGTTATAAAGCTATTTTTTAAACGTTTCATAAAACAAATAAAAACCACTAATTCTGAATTATATAATCAAGATGCCGAAAGAATATTTTATTCGTATTTAAACTGTTATTCATTTAATAAATCTGTTTATCCATTAAATCGTGATCAAGAATATTTTTCAAAATTTAATATAAAAAATGGAGTCTTTGAATGGGTTGAAAAGGATTTATTAGAATATCATTATAAAAAACTCAATAATGCAAAAATTGGAGTACCACAAGGGGGTGCACTTTCTGGCCTAATAGCAAATATTGTTTTGCACTATTCTGATACAATAATTTCAAAAAGACAGGATACTAATATTCTATATTTGAGGTATTGCGACGACATGATAATAATGCATCCGAGTAAAAAAATCTGTGAAGAAGCAACTAATGATTACAAGACATCTTTGTTAAAATTAAAATTAGTTCCTCATGATTTTAAGGCGGTTGATACTTATGATAAAGCTTTTTGGAGTAATAAATCAAAGAAGCCATATAAATGGGGCGATCATGACAAACTAGAAATTCCTTGGATCGGTTTTGTTGGTTATGAGATTAATTTTAATGGTGATATAAGAATAAGAAGGAGTTCCATAAAGAAAGAAATGTCAAAACAGTTTGAGGTTATTGACTTGGCTTGGAATGCTATAAAGGGTGATAAAAAAAGAGCTGCTGATAAATACATCGAAGAATCAATTATCCATCGTTTAATTGGAATGTCCGTAGGTCGGGTATCTATGTGGAATTATACAAATGGGATAAACGACCTCTGTTGGATAAATGGTTTTTCAGAGCTTTACCCAAATCCTACAGTCGCAATTCAATTAAAAAAATTAGATAGGAACAGAAACAAATATTTTAAGCAATTCAAAAGGAAGCTTAAAGAAACAAAAATGAATGAATCGGATCAAGTTAATGCTAAATCCAATAGACAGATAATATATATAGGTAAGCCTTTTAGTTATTACTATCAGGCATATGAGAAGCCAAAACAGTTAGACTCAAAAGCAAAACTCACTAGTTGATACGATTATCAAGGCAACTTAATGAGCTTGAAATTTATAAATAGTGAATGTAAAAATACAGTAACAATTAGTAATAGAAAAAAATAGAAAAGAAACACCAGGCGGTAACAAAAACTATATGTAAATTGCCGTTTCCGTGCTGACAACAAGCCGTGTAGCCCGCAACAGCGGCATCGGGGTTCGACAGGAAAACCGCCCACAGTTGGCAACTGCATATAGTTCCGTCCGTTAGCAACCAGGTTAATTGCTTTAATGATACATATTACGAATTCGATAGAATTTATTTTTCCCTTGCGCTTTTACCCTAAGGGGCAATTGATATTTTGGGCAGTATTTCAAACAAACAGCCCCAGCTTAAAACAGCACATTTGCAAACCCGATGAAAAAATCGGGTTGCAAAAGAGCTGTTTTTTCCTCCCCGCCCTGCTTTCGATGTTTGGCATTTCAAAAAAGAAATACTATTTTTAGATGATAAATAAACCAACATACTCGACCTTAATATGAGTCTCTTTCAAAAAACCGTTGTACAGAAATACTTAAAACAACTCAACCCTGAGTTGATCAGTGCAAAGTATCTTGAGTTTAAAACCTATTTCGGAAATACCTACATTCAAGATAATATCAGAAACAGCAAAGAGGAACAATTTCAAGAAGGATTTTTGCGCGAATTGTTTGTGAATATATTAGGTTACACGCTGAATCCTGCACCTGATTTTAACCTAACAACCGAGTACAAAAACATTAAAGACAGCAAAAAAGCCGACGGTGCAATTATCTTCAACAATGCAGTTAAAGCCGTCATTGAGCTAAAAGGAACAAACACAAACGATTTAGCCAAGATAGAAGCACAGGCTTTTGGTTACAAAAACAATCAGCACGACTGTGTGTATGTTATCACCTCAAATTTCGAAAAGCTTCATTTCTATATCGACAATGCCATTGAGCACATCGAGTTCAACCTCTTTAGCCTGACAAAACCCGATTTCGAAAATCTTTACTTATGCCTGTCTGCCGAATCCATCGAAAAAGGAATCCCCAAAAAAATCAAAGAGGAATCGTTAAGTCAGGAAGATACCATCACCAAAAAATTGTATCAAGATTATTCGTTGTTTAAGCGTGAGTTGCACCAAAATCTTGTTGCGCTTAATCCTCAATTTGACTCGCTTACGCTTTTCAAAAAATCGCAAAAGCTGTTAGATCGTTTCCTCTTTTTGTTTTTTGCCGAAGATCGACAGTTACTGCCGCCAAATTCAGTACGCTTAATCTTAAACGATTGGAGAGACTTACAGGAACGTGATGTTGAAATTCCTCTTTACGATCGGTTCAAAAAATATTTCGAATACCTGAACACGGGTTACAAAGGAAAACGGTACGACGTGTTTGCATACAATGGCGGTCTTTTTAAACCCGACAATGTTTTAGATGCTATCCTCATCGACGACGAATTGTTGTTCCGCCACACCAATAAATTATCTGAATACGATTTTGTTAGCGAGGTAGATGTTAACATTCTAGGTCACATTTTTGAAAATTCGCTCAACGAGTTGGACGAGATCAATGCACAATTGGCCGGCGAAACCATCGATAAAACCAAAACCAAGCGCAAAAAAGACGGCGTTTTCTATACACCCAAATACATTACTAAATACATCGTTGAAAATACCGTTGGAAAGCTTTGTTCCGAAAAGAAAGCCGAACTTCAATTAATTGATGAAGAGTACACCACCGACAAAAAGCGGCAACTGAAAACCAAGCAAGCCTTGTTAGAGAAGCTGAAAACCTATCAAAGTTGGTTGTTACAACTTACCATTTGCGATCCCGCTTGTGGTTCAGGAGCATTTTTAAATCAGGCACTCGATTTTCTGATGAAAGAACACTCTTACATCGACGAACTGCAAGCCAAACTGTTGGGCGTTCCCATGATTCTTAGCGATTACGAAAAAAGCATTCTCGAAAACAACCTCTTTGGAGTCGATTTAAACGAAGAGAGCGTTGAGATTGCAAAACTCTCGTTGTGGCTGCGCACCGCCCAACCTAACCGCAAGCTAAACGACCTGAACAACAACATCAAATGTGGAAACTCCCTTATCGACGATCCTGCTGTTGCAGGCAACAAAGCCTTTAACTGGCACGATGCATTTCCACAGGTTTTTGCAAAAGGGGGTTTCGATGTGGTAATTGGGAATCCGCCGTATGTTACCAGAGGAATAACAGATTCACTTAAAAAAGCACTTAATGACAGTTTTGTAACCGCACAATATC